>CAWUUC010000141.1:0-5873 GCA_963924905.1 uncultured Paracoccaceae bacterium | reverse complement strand
GGTCTTGGACGAAAATCATATTATTGCCGTTGCAGTGATCGCCCCTGAACGGCGGTATTTTCCCTGTGACACTGATTTGCAAGTTGCCCCGCGCGTGCAAAATCGTTGGGATGCGCTGAATGTGTCCTGTGCCTTGCCCGTGCCATGGTCGATCATCATCCGAACCGAGGGTCAGATCTGGGATGAAAATG
This sequence comes from uncultured Paracoccaceae bacterium, assembly GCA_963924905.1. GTDB lineage: Bacteria > Pseudomonadota > Alphaproteobacteria > Rhodobacterales > Rhodobacteraceae > Cypionkella. The sequence continues at coordinate 5,682 of CAWUUC010000141.1, read as the reverse complement.
GACAGGCGGGGCAGGGCGGCCCCGCGACACAATCCATTTCTGCTGTGGTCTTGCGGCAATCGGCCCGCAAAGGACAACTGATCATTGCTGATATGCTCGACGTCGTCCAATTTGAAAACGAACCTGCCCAAGGTTATTTCACGGATCCCGCCGAAATTATGGGGCGCCGCTTGACGACCAATGTGGCCAGTGGCGTGCCCATCCGCGAACGCCACCTGCGTCCCGCTTGGGCCGTCGAACAAGGGCAAGCCGTTTCCATTGAAAAAGATCTTGGTGGAATTAATGTTGCGACTTCTGGAATTGCTCTTGAAAATGGCGCCATTGGTGATATGGTGTCGGTCAGAAATGTAAGTTCGAACAAAGTGTTACAAGGTTTTGTGTCGGATAAAAATAAAATCTCCGTTTCAGCTAACATAAACTGAAATTGCGCCGTTAAGTGCTATAGAAGGAGGTACACATGGTTGATCTTATCAAAGCTTCAATGCAGCAAAGTCTGGCCCAATCCACGCTTGATGCGCGGGCGCCAGCTAAGCGTAAAGCTATTGATGTTCCCGTTGCCCAACAGGCTTCGGGGTCGTCAGACGTAAGCATCCTGTCGTCCAAGATGCGTGCAAAAGACATGGCCGAAGCGCCCCCCCTCGACATCGAGGCGGTTGGTCGTATCAAAGAGGCCATTTCCAAAGGCACCTATCCTATCGATCTGGATCAAATTTCGAACAAGTTGTTCGAAAATTACTTAGAGATGCGTGAATAATGGTTCCCAATACGGGTGAGGAGACGCCGCTTTTGGCTGATATTCTAACCGAGTTTGCGGCCATTATTGCGCGTCTCGACGGTGATTTCAGTGATGTGACAAAGTTGGCCGAAGTTGAAGATGATCTTCTTCGGCTGGTCTCTAGTGCACGCAAGATGGGTGCGCTTGACCATACAGATGCGGCCCATGCCGAACTGCTGGCCACTTTGCTGGCGCAGTATGAACGCGCAAGCGCGCAGCTTGATGTGCGTCTTGGGGCGATGCGCGCATTTGGCGTCTATCTTAAGGCAAATGTAGACGCGTAACATGCCATGACTGGGGGGCGAATGCCATTTGAGGTCGCCTTAATTCGCTGTGATATTCATCCGACAGAAATAAACAAAAACTATTGGTCCACAAAGGCAGATTTGGCAAAGACCTCTGCGGCATTCGCCTGCACCTTCATCAAAGTTTCGGGCGCCATGCCGTCAGAGGTGCGGATCATCCCGTCTTCGCACGGTGCAAACCCAATCGCATAGCATATTGAAAACCAAGTAAAGGCACTTTCCATATCGGGCTTGATGGCAAAATCGGCATAAACACGGGCCAGCTTTTCGGGCGCTTTATCATCGCCTGCTGTGATCTGTTTGGCCAACAAATCTTGCAACATCGTCACAACTGCGTCGCGGTCTTTTTCTGGCAAGGCAGATTGCAATTCCATGACCAGATCGGGTGCGCGCGCTTCGCCGCCCAAAGATGACAGGGCGGCCCAATAATAGGCGTCACGAAAGTTTTGTGGACGCCCGCGGCCAAGTTTTAGAAGGACAGCCAGATTATATTGTGCATCTGCCGCACCTGCTGTGGCTAAAGGCAGAAAAAGGTCCACTGCGCGGCGAAATTCTTTATCCCGCACGGCTTGGACCGCTTGGCCAAAGGCCTCATCGGTGGCATTTACTTTCGGTTGGTCTTGTGGCGGTTCGGGTCCAGATCCATCCATCACTTGCGCGGCCAAAGTTGTGGCTGCGAAAATGGCGCATAGCGTCAGCCCCGCCAGTTTCATTTGCCCGCCATCATCACAAGCTGCAGGTAAAACACACGCAGTTTGAATTTTGATCCGGGTTGTTGTTCAAAAACAATGATCTTTGGGCGGTCTTGTGCGCCTTTGGAAAATTCGATGGAAACATTGTCGGGCAAAAACACCCCTGCGGTTTCCAAACAGCCTTTTGTGTCGCGCGAAAAATGATCGGCAAAGCCTGTGTCAATCCAGACCCGCGCAAGAGCACGCCCCAAGATATCGGGTAGAAAATTGCGAACCTCTTCGCGGTCATGCAGGCGCAGTGTCTCTGGCACCAGCTTGAACGGATCGCCCGTGCCTGTTGACCTTTTGACCAGCCCAAGCTCACCAGATTTCACGGGAACCAATTCGCCCTTTGGGACGGGAACAAGATCAAAAGATGGACTCATTCTATTGCCTCGACCTTTGGCGTATAATCGCGTTGCATCCTGAAACTCATAACTATTCCTTTTGCACAAATTAGAAATAGAATGAAAGACATTATCTTACCACAATTAATTCGCGGCTCTTGCCTTGTTATTTCGAACAAGTCTAAGCATTTGCTGTTGATTTGGAAAAAAACGGCCATAGGCAAGTCCTGTCATAAAATTGACGCTCCAGTAATTTTTGGGGGACCAAAAGTTTTGTTCACTTGTCCAATATGGCATGGGTTCAGTTTGGGGAAAAACCTCGGGGTCAATCATAGGCGGGCCGCAGTCTTGGCAGACCAATGATTCCAGCTCTTCTCTATTGGGAAGGCGCCATCCTGGGCCCAGTTGTTCATCGGCTTGGACAATAACCTGTTCAATTTCCTCATGATTCAGCTGAACAGCCTTCCCAATGCACATTTCACTTTCCAAAGACCACCTTTGTCCCACAGAACACCGCATCCATTCCAGCCCGCGCGACAGATCTTGAACCAAGTGGTCGCGCGTATAATAGACGGATTGCGCGACCACGGATTGTGGGACCAGCGCAAAAAATACAAATACAAATAAAAGGCTAGCTCTCGCAAACATCAGGTGACACCCTTTTTATAAAACATATAATTACAGTCGCAGTCCTTAAGGTCAATTTATTCTACCAGGGTCGAGAGAGGCGCATTATAATGTTTGCTTGACTTTTGCATCCTACAGCACATTTTAAACAAGTCTCTGTCAACCTTTGTCCTTGCAAGAAATTTGCCAGGTCAGTTTAGGTCTTTTCGTTAAAATTTGCCTAACATGGCCCGAAAATTGAAAGAGATATGTGCTATTATAGTTAAAGGATGATGAAGTATGGATCTCGCCTCTCTGATCGGACTGCTAGGAGCGATGGGTATGATCGCGGGCGCCATGCTTTCGGGCGGTGGCCTTGGGGCGTTTATCGACGTGCCATCGGTGCTTATTGTGTTTGGCGGAACGTTTTTCGCCGCGATGTATACTGCGCCTTTACCCACATTCTTGGGCAGTTTTGGCGCCATGGGAAAGGCATTCTTGCCACCCGTTAAAAAGATGGATGTTTTGATCACCCGTATGGTGGAACTGGCGGCAATTGCCCGTAAAGATGGGATGATGGCCCTTGAAGGGCAGGCGGTTCCTGACAAATTCTTTGAAAAGGGTCTGCAAATGCTGGTGGACGGCGCGGATGAGGGCAAACTTGTCCGTCAGTTGGCTTTGGAAATTAAGGCGATGAAATCCCGCCATGAAGCCAATCAAGGCTGTATCAAAGCATGGATCGATCTTGCACCGGCAATGGGGATGATTGGGACTTTGGTCGGCTTGGTTTTGATGTTGGGCAATATGGGTGACCCGAAATCGATTGGCCCTGCGATGGCTGTGGCACTGTTGACCACCTTGTATGGGGCATTTTTGGCCAACGTGTTGTTCGCGCCGATGTTGACCAAACTTGAAAATTATACTGCCTATGAAATGACCTATCGCGAAATGGTGATTGAGGGTTTGCGCGGCATTGCCCGCACCGAAAGCCCGCGCAATATCCAAGACCAAATGGCCGCAAACCTGCCGCCTAAACTGCAAGCCAAGCTTGCCGCCGCCGCTTGAGTGGTTTGTTGGGGATAGGAGCATAGATCATGGCTGCCGCTGCCGCTGCTGAAGTCGTAGAAGAAAGCGACGACGAAGATTGCCCAAAATGTCCGCCAGTGGGTGCGCCTGCTTGGATGGCAACATTTGCCGATATGGCAACGTTGTTGATGGCGTTTTTTGTGCTTATCTTATCCTTTGCTGAGTTTAACACCCCGAAATTCAAACAAATTTCTGGATCATTGAGCGAGGCATTTGGTGTCCAGCGCATTGTGCCCGTGGTAGAACAGCCCAAGGGGACGACGGTGATATCGATGGAATTTAGCCCGTCGCCCAGCCCTTCGGTGACCAATCAGTTAACCCAGCAAACCACCGAGCAAGAGTTGCCCGAGGTAGAGGTTAAGACCAAAAACGAAGATGCCGTCGAGGGTGATACCCAATCGACCGATGGTCAATCCCAAGGGCAGGGGGGGCAGCAATCAAACGCGGGTGAACAGGCCACAGCAGGTCAATCTATGAATGCCGATCAACTGGCCAGCGCCCTAAAAGATGCCATTCAATCGGGCGAGGTTCAGGTGGATATGGCGGGGGAAAATGTTGTCATCAATTTCCCTTCTGAAGATACCACGCAAAAGGATTTGCCCAGCTTAATCCAAGAAACCCTGACCGCCCTTGCTGAAGCGCGCCAAGCCTCGGGCCAAGCGGATCAAGAGGTGCTTTTTGGCGGGCTTGAACAGCAGCTTGAAAAATTGGCGACAGCCGCCAAAGACGCAGGCGACAATCAGGGTCAGTCAGCGACTGCGTCCGATGCTGCAGCCATCGCCCAAGCTCAGGCGGCTGATCAAGCCGCGGGGGTGGCCGAAAATCAACTGCAAGCGGCGTTGCAAAATGAACTCCAACAAGGTCTGGTCAAGGTCGAACGCCGCGAAGGCACAGTTATGGTCACCGTGGGTGCCGGGGGGGCATTTCAATCCGGAAATGCCGATATGACCGCCCAAGCACAGGAAATTATGAACAGAATTGCAGCGGTGTCGATGGGGGCGGGGTCGTCGATTACAGTTGCAGGTCATACGGATGATGTGCCCATCTCGACCGCGAACTATCGCGACAACTGGGATCTTGCGGCGGCCAGAGCATCTTCTGTGGTGCAGGCGATCCAAGACAGCGGCATGGTCACAGCGACACGTATGAAAGCGGTAAGCTATGGCGAAACCCAGCCTGTCGCGTCAAACGCAACACCCGAAGGGCGCGAAGAAAATCGTCGGATCGAAATTGAGATTGATTTTGGCCAAGGCAACTAAGATTTGGCCCAAAGACGACGTTAAAGGCTGTATATAAGGATCTGATCATGGCGGTCGACTATCTTAGCGAACTTAACACTAGAGGCTCGGGTTTGAATACCAGCCAACTGGTCGATGCGCTTGTAACCGCCGAAATTGCCCCTAAGGTTAATTTGGTGACCAAAAAGCAGGAAGCGACAGATCTGTCAATTTCTGAACTAGCCAAACTTAGGTCAGCTTTTTCAGATTTTCAAACAGTTCTGCAATCGTCGAATGCAGGTGTTGCACGCGGTGTTTATTCCTCCTCCTCGGCGATTTCAGTGCAAGTTGATGATAACAGCGCTCTGGAAGTTGCGGATGAACTTATTTCCGTAAGCCAGTTAGCGCGCGGGCAGGTCTTGGAATTTACAGGCTATACTTCGGCAAATGAAAGCTTGTTATCCGGTAACTTGACTGTTCGTTTTGGTGCTTGGTCTGGGACCGCCTTTTCTGAAACTGATTCTGATGCCGCTGAGACAATCTCTCTGTCGGATACAGGCGCGACGTTAGGTGGTTTGGCAGCGCAATTGAATGCAATGACCGGGGTTGCTGCAC
>CAWUUC010000140.1:0-4146 GCA_963924905.1 uncultured Paracoccaceae bacterium | reverse complement strand
GCTACGGTGGCGCGGGGAAGTTACCGCTATCGATGGGACAGGCACGTTTTGGCAATTCGGTGGACCAATTTCACACGCTTTTGACGGCGATCGGTGATCTGCCACGACAGATTGATACAACGATCGGCGTTGCCCCCCATTCCTTGCGCGCCACCTGTCCTGCCGATTTGGCGCGGCTCTTACCCATGCAAGGGCCAATCCATATCCACATCGCAGAACAACCCCAAGAGGTGGCAGACATCACCGCATGGCTGGGGGCAAGACCTGTTGAATGGTTGCTAGATCATGCCGACGTAAATCCAAACTGGTGCCTTATTCATGCCACCCACATGACCGACGATGAAACCGCAAACCTTGTCAAAACGGGCGCCATCGCAGGACTTTGCCCAATCACCGAGGCCAATTTGGGCGACGGCCCCTTTCAGGGCGCGCTTTGGACAAAATTGGGTGGGCACTTTGGTGTGGGCAGCGACAGCAATATTCGGATTTCAATGATCGAAGAGTTGCGAATGTTGGAATACAGCCAGCGCCTGCGCGATCTGGGGCGCAATATCATGGGCGCGGGCCACACGGGAACCTATCTTTACCAAACCGCCGCCCGTGGCGGGGCCACCGCCTTGGGCCGACAAGCGGGTCAGATTGTGATGGGCAACTGGGCCGACCTCCTGGCGATTGATGATGATCACCCCACGCTATGCGCTCTGGGGCGTGATCATTTGCTGGATGGACTGGTTTTTGCAGCACCTGACGGTGTGATCCTCGATCTTTGGTCGGCTGGCCGCCATATGGTCCATCAGGGGCGACATCTCGCGCGGGAGGCTGTCATTTCCGCCTATCGCCGCACCGTCACAAACCTTATCGCGGCGTTATAAGCACGCGTATGGCACGCCCCTCCACCTCAACCGCGCCATGCCCAAGGGCAAATCCCCCCAAAGGCACAGGTTCCCCAGCGGCCATTACACCATCCTGCACTGCCAAAATTCCCGTCAACGCGCGCACCGTTACATAGGTCCCCGCAGTCAGAACCTCAACATCTGCGCAAAACCGCGTGGGATCATAGATAACATTAAAGTCGCGTATATTTCCATCAAGACGCCGACAGTCGATTGCGATTTCCCCCGAAAAATATACGGGCAAAAAAGGGCGGGCTGCGATCACACCAGCGTCATGCCACAAGTCAATCCCTGCCCCGTCAAGAACCGTCAATATCCGAGCCATTTGCGGAAATACCGAAAAAGGGCCATCGCTATCGACCTCTGCAATGCTGAGCCGCCAAGCCCATTCTGGCCCATCGCGCGCAATCTCATGCGTGACCCCGCCACCGTTTTGCCATGAACTGGTCAGAAATTGATCTGCGGGGATGATCCGAAACATTGCGCCGGTCCTTATGCTCAGACATAATCTAGTCAAATCTACCCCAAAGGGCAATTATGACCCAGACCACGAATTTTCGCGCTGTGATTGATCACATTTTGGCGCGCATCACCAAAGGGCCTTGGGGCCCTGGAACCTTGCTGCCCAGCGAGGTCGATCTTGCCGCAGAATTTCGCTGCTCGCGCAGCACGATGAACCGCGCCCTGCGCGAGATCAGCGAAATGGGCCTGATCGAACGCAAGCGCAAAGCTGGCACGCGCGTCCGCCTCACACCGCTGCGCGCTGCCAGATTTGAAATGCCCATTGTGCGCGCAGAAATTGAAAAAACCGGCGCCTCGTATCGATATGCTTTGCTGCGCCGCGACGTAATCCCCGCCCCCGACTGGCTGCGCGCAAAGATGAACCTGAACCCGAACATTGATGTGCTGCATTTAATTTGCGTCCATTATGCCAATGGGGATGCTTTTCAATTGGAAGACCGTTGGATCAATCTGGCCGCCCTGCCCTACGCCGAAACACAAGATTTTTCGGGAACTGGGCCCAATGAATGGCTGATCGCCACAGTTCCCTTTTCCCAAGTCGAAGTCAGCTTTTGTGCAAAACCCGCAGATGCCCTGACGGTGACACATCTCAACCACCGCTTAGGCGCACCCGTCTTTTGTGTAGAACGCGCCACATGGTGGCAAACATCTGCCATCACCGTGGTCACGCTCAGCCACGCCAGCGGCTACCGCATGACAACACGCTACTGACCTCTTCCCCGTTGCCAAAATATCCCGGGGGTGCGGGGGCTGGCCCCCGCTTGCAATTTTTCCCGAAGCAGCCAATCATGACCCTATGACGCCACATCCCCTTTCACCCATGCTGCGCCTGATCAATGCGGATGGTCTCCGCTTTGGGACGGGTAAGGCACAGCTGCTTGAAAATATTCAATCCCAAGGCTCAATCGCACAAGCGGGCCAATCCATGGGGATGAGCTATAAGCGCGCTTGGTCCCTCATTCATGAGATGAACCAGATGTTTTGCGCGCCTTTGGTGGTCACCTCACGCGGCGGACCAAAAGGCGGCGGTGCAGAATTAACCGCGATGGGTTTGCAGGTGTTGACCCATTTTCGGGCAATAGAACGGATTTTGACAAAAAACGGCGCCGAGGACCTCGCCCGCCTAAACGCCCTACTGCGCGATCAGCCGAAATAGACTTGGCAAGGGGGCGACCCATGGATATGTTTGGCCGAACATAACCAAGGAAGTCCGATGTTTCGCGCCGCACTGATTGCTATTTTGCTGCCCTTTCCTGTGGCGGCACAAGATCTCACTGTCTTTGCTGCAGCCAGTTTGCAAACCGCGTTGGATCAAATCGCGATTGATTGGCGCGGGCTGACGGGGGATCACGTGGTGATCGCTTATGGGGGCAGCGCCGGTTTGGCCAAACAAATTATCGCAGGCGCGCCAGCCGATTTGTTCATTTCAGCCGCTGAAAGCTGGATGGATGCGGTGGAACAAGATGGGCTAATATGGGGGGACAGCCGCATTTCTTTTTTGGGGAACGATCTGGTCTTGATCGCGCATCGTGCCGATATTGCCCCAATCCAACTGGATGAAAACACAGATTTGGCAGGCCTTTTGGATGGCGGGAAAATCGCGATGGGTCAAATCGATACGGTTCCGGCAGGGCAATATGGCCATCAAGCGCTGACAAACTTGGGCCTATGGGATCAGGTGGCACCTCTGGTGGTGCAGACCGAAAATGTCCGCGCAGCCTTGGCGCTGGTCAGCTTGGGCGAGGCAGATTTTGGCATCGTTTACGCCTCGGATGCCTTGGCGGGGGCAAGTCATGTCTTGGGCCGCTTTCCCGCAGACAGTCACGCGCCGATCACCTATCCCGCAGCCCTCCTCAATTCTGACAGGGCCGCCCCGTTTTTAAAGTATGTGACCCTAGATCCAGCCAACGCAATCTTTGTCGCCCAAGGGTTTGAACGGGCCCCCTAAATGGAACTCTTTGCCCCCCTTAGCAGCTCTGAATGGGCCGCGATTACTTTGTCGCTCAAAGTGGGTTTTTGGGCAACCTTGCTGTCTTTGCCATTTGGCATCCTGACGGCCTATTTTTTGGCGCGCAAGGCATTTTGGGGCAAACAGATTGTCAATGGTTTGGTGCATCTGCCGCTGATCTTGCCCCCTGTAGTAACGGGTTATTTGCTGTTGATCGGTTTTGGTCGCCAAGGTCCGATAGGCGCTATTTTGTCAGATTGTTGTGGCATTATTCTTGCCTTTCGCTGGACAGGCGCGGTCTTGGCAGCCGCGATCATGGCCTTTCCTTTGCTGGTGCGCGCCATCCGCCTTGCCCTAGAGGCGGTTGATCCAAATCTAGAAGAGGCCGCAGCCACGCTGGGCGCCTCCCCATTGCGGGTTTTTTCCACTGTGACAATGCCACTGATCTTACCGGGGATTTTGGCAGGTGCAATTTTGGCCTTTGCCAAAGCCTTAGGCGAATTTGGCGCAACCATCACCTTTGTCGCCAATATCCCAGAGCAAACCCAAACTTTACCCTCGGCGATTTATACCTTGTTGCAAGTGCCGGGCGGCGATGCGGCCGCCTTTCGACTGGTATTGATCGCAATCTTCTTAGCGATGGGCGCGCTGATTCTGTCAGAGTATCTGGCAAAGCGGGTTCAAATTCGGGTTTCTGGCCGATGACCCTAAGTGTCGAAATACGTCATTCCTACCCCGATTTCATTTTGGATGTGGCATTTCAGGTGCCTTTGGGGATCACAG
>CAWUUC010000139.1:0-10480 GCA_963924905.1 uncultured Paracoccaceae bacterium | reverse complement strand
TCTTGGCGCAGCCAAACAACATCGAATTCGCCTAAATCCACATCAATTTCAGCCCCATAACTGACATGATTGCCGACTTCGCGGCGTAATGTGATGGGAAAACCCCGCGCAATCACGCGACCCTCAACAAAGGCTAATTTATCTGGCGTGTAAAAGAATAGGGAATGTCCCCGTTCTTGGGCCTCAATTGCGATGCGAAAGGTGCTATCGGCATTGATATTGACCGCGCCGATTGGGTCCATCTGTAAGGCGACCTTAAGAGGCATCATCATCTCCTGCGTGCTTTGCCCTTAGATGGCCTATGCGCGCGCAAGATGCAAATATTCAAGCCGCAAAGTTTTCTAGAATCTGAATTTTGCCCTGCGCGTCCACAAGTGCTGCATCCAGTCGCACGTCGGTCAATTGGCCCATGGGTTCGGTTTCTACAAATTCGGCCGCCGTCAAAAAAATGCGTTGCACTTGCCTTTCGCTAAGACGTTCTGCGGCCCGAGCATGGGTTTTACTGTGTTTCACCTCGATGAAAATGATCTTGGCGCCATCGCGCGCAATAAGATCAATCTCGCCAGACGTGCCGCGCCAGCGTCTGGCACAGATAACCATGCCCGCACGCTCATAGAGTTGGGCAACTTGGTCTTCAGCGGCCAACCCTGCATGGTAGGAGACGGCCCCGCTCATTGCCCAGACCGTTTTAGGGCCAATTGATAAACGTCGCGCCGTGCCAGCCCAAAGGCCTGTGCAACAGCTGCCGCTGCATCTTTCATCGACATATGACCCAATGCTTGATCCAAAGCTTTTTCTATCACCTCTGCATCCGCCACTTGTTCGGGGGCGCGGTCCACCAAAAGCACAATTTCACCTTTGACATCACGTCCATCAAACGCTGCAGCCAAACCATCCAAAGTATCGCGAGACACTTCTTCAAATTTTTTTGTCAATTCGCGGCAGACCGCCGCTGAACGCCCTGCCCCGAAAATCTGCACCAAATCGGTTAATGATTGGTAAATACGCTTGGGCGATTCGTAGAAAATCAAGGTGGCCTGCACCTGAGCAAGTTCGCGAAAAAACGTCTCGCGTGCGCCTTTTGCGGCGGGGGGAAAGCCTGCAAAAAAGAATTTGTCAGATGGTAGGCCCGAGACCGTTAAGGCGCATAAAACCGCCGATGGGCCGGGAGCGGATAAAACGGTATAATTTTCTGCTATGGCAGCACGCCCTAATTGAAACCCGGGATCAGAAATAAGGGGGGTGCCCGCCTCGGATGCGTAGACGACCGATTTCCCAGCAGCAATCGCGCCCATCAAGCGCGGTAATGCCTGATCATTGTTATGTTCATGATAGGCAATCAACGGGCGATCACGCAGCGCAATACCATGTATTTCCATCAAATGCCGTAATGTACGGGTATCTTCGGCGGCCAAAACATCGGCCGAAGCCAATAAATCCAAGGCCCGCAACGTGATATCGCGCGCCGCGCCAATAGGGGTTGCGATAAAATACAACCCCGCCGCCAGACGCTGAATTTGCGGCATAGAATTCGAAATGGCCACACCGCGATCCTTCCTCATGCGTTTACTTCTGCGCCTAACTTGCATAACAATGGGTCGAAATCCATTGGGGGCGATGATTATCATGATTTCGATTTTATCACATATATTTAGATTTCCGCGCTTTATCGTTTTTGTCGCCGCTGCATTGGTGATTTCTGCGTGTACGCCGATTGCGCCGACGCAGTCTGGCGGTGGTGAAGTCAGGGTCGCGCTGTTGGTTCCGGGTGGGTCTGGGCAAGCCAGTGATGAATTGTTGGCGCGTTCTTTGGAAAACGCTGCGCGTTTGGCGATCGCCGATTTGGGCAACACCAAAATCGATCTGCGGGTCTACAACACAGCAGGCCAACCCGCACAGGCGGCGATCTTGGCAAAGCAGGCCGTGACCGAAGGCGCTCAGATCATTCTGGGCCCTGTTTTTGCCCAAGAGGCGAATGCCGCGGGGCTGGCGGTGGCAGGATCAGGTGTGAATGTCATGGCCTTTTCCAACAACCCAGATATTGCTGGAAATAACGTTTTTATCCTTGGGCCCACCTTTGACAATACCGCGTCGCGGTTGGTGTCTTATGCCGTCCGCAGTGGCAAATCCAAGATCATGATCGTGAATGACCGCAATATTGCTGGCGAATTGGGGCGGACTGCGGTTCAGCGCGGTGCCGCGCAGGCAGGGGCCAACGTGGTGGCTAGCGCCGATTACGAATTTTCCCAAAATGGCATTGTGTCGGCGGCCCCGCGTTTGGCGTCCTTGGCTAAATCCAGCAGCGCGCAGGCTGTGTTTTTGACGGCTGATACGGCAGGGGCGTTGCCTTTGCTCAGCCAATTGTTGCGCGATAACGGCTTGGGCGGCGAGGGCGCGCAGTTTATCGGGCTGACGCGCTGGGATATTCCAGCCGCAACTTTGGCGCTGCCGGGAATTCAAGGAGGCTTATTCGCAATGCCAGACCCAAGCCGTTTTGGCCAATATGTCGGTCGCTATCAAACCGCCTATGGCGAGGCCCCGCACCCGATTTCTGCACTTGCCTATGACGGAATTGCCGCGATTGGGGCGCTCGCCCAAGCCGGTGGTTCTGGTCCATTGTCGCGTGATGGTCTGACCCAATCGGCTGGATTTGTCGGCGTGAACGGTGTATTCCGTTTGTTGCCGGACGGCACAAACCAGCGCGGATTGGCAGTGGCCCAAGTTCAGGGAGGCCAGATCGTTGTGGTCGAGGGCGCACCGAACAGCTTTTCCGAAGCTGGTTTTTAACAGGATCCATCATGAGTGATCAAAGGCCCAGTGCCGCTATGTTACTTCCTTCAGCGGAACTGGGTCATGCGGAACAGATCACCGATGAAATTTTGGTGGACATCCCTGCGGGCAGCGATGCAAAATTTGTGCGTGATGTGGCGGTACGCCATCTTTTGGCGCTGAAATCCGATGTGAACGCACGGCTTGAGGCCGCCTTTCAATCGGCCCCGTTATTGGCGCGCCCACTTTTGTCGGCGCAGTCCTATTTGACGGATGTGATGGTGACGGTCGCGTTGAATGTGGCCCAACGCCGACTGCATCCCCTTGCCAATCCGACAGAATCTGAACGGTTGACCTTGATGGCTGTAGGCGGCTGTGGTCGGGCGGAAATGGCGCCTCATTCTGATGTCGATTTGTTATTCTTGACGCCGTCCAAAATCACACCTTGGGCGGAAAGTGTCATTGAATCGATGCTTTATATTTTGTGGGATCTTAAACTCAAGGTTGGCCATTCCAGCCGCACAGTGACTGATTGTTTGCGACTGGGCCGCGAAGATATCACAATCCGCACGGCCCTTTTGGAACAGCGGTTTATTGCGGGTGATGCCCAGCTTGCCACCGAACTTGAGGCCAAGCTGTGGTCAGAGCTGTTTCGCAACACCGGCCCGCAGTTCATCGAGGCCAAATTGACCGAACGCACAGAACGCCACAAGCGCCAAGGCGGTCAGCGCTATGTCTTGGAACCCAATGTCAAAGAGGCCAAGGGTGGTTTACGTGATTTGCAGACATTGTATTGGATTGGTAAATATCTGCACCGCGTCACCTCGCCCGAGGGATTGGTGGCGGCGGGTCTGCTAAGTCGCGATGCCTTTGAAACCTTCGAACGCGCTGAAAATTTTCTATGGGCCGCGCGGTGTCATTTGCACTACATCACGGGGCGCGCTGTGGATCAATTGACCTTTGATCTTCAGGTCGAAGTGGCTGCGCGTATGGGATATGTGGATTCTGGCGGTCGGCGCGGTGTCGAACGTTTTATGCAAGATTATTTCCGTCATGCGACCCGCGTTGGCGAATTGACCCGCATCTTTTTGGCTGAACTAGAGGCCCGCCACGCCAAACCCGAAGCGCGTTTGTTCGGCTTTTTCAACCGAAAAAAGGTAGCTGCGGGCTATAAGTTGGTGCAAGGGCGGATCGATTGTGACACGCCTGCGCGCTTTTTGTCGGACCCGTTGAACATTTTGAAAATCTTTCAAGAAGGGTTACGGTCTGGATATCTGCTGCATCCCAATGTGATGCGCCTAATCGCGGCCAATCTGCATTTGATCGACGAAGATATGCGTGAAAATCCCCAAGCGGTGCGCATTTTTCATGATCTTTTGCTGAATCATGGCAACCCCGAACGCGCCTTGCGGCATATGAATGAATTGGGTGTTTTGGGCTGTTTTATCCCCGAGTTTGAAAACATCGTCGCGATGATGCAATTCAATGTCTATCATCACTATACGGTGGACGAGCATATCATCCAAACCATATCGGTTCTGGCACAAATCGAACGCGGCGAATTGGTCGAAGAATTGCCTGTCGCGTCAGGTATTTTGACCGAAGGTGTGAACCGCAAAGTGATCTATACGGCCCTTTTGCTGCATGATATCGGCAAGGGCCGCCCCGAAGATCATTCTATCATCGGCGCACAAATGGCGCGGCGTATCGCGCCGCGATTGGGGCTGACACCAGAGGAATGTGAAACCGTTGAATGGTTGGTGCGCTATCATTTGTTGATGTCTGATATGGCCCAAAAGCGCGATATCGGTGATCCGCGCACGGTGCGCGATTTTGCCAAAGCGGTTGGCACAAAAAAACGACTTGATCTGCTGACGGTGTTGACTGTCTGCGATATTCGCGGTGTTGGGCCAAATACATGGAACAATTGGAAGGCCATGTTGATCCGCCAGCTTTATGGGCAAACGGCCGATGCCTTAGAAGGCGGTCTAGAGGGCAGCAATCGCACCCAGCGCGAAGACGAAAGTAAATCTGCCTTACGCACCCGTCTAACGCGTTGGGACGCCGCTGATATCGAACGCGAATTGTCCCGCCATTACTCGCCCTATTGGCAGGGACTTTCGACCGACACGCATTTGGTTTTTGCGCAGCTGTTGCACGGGCTTGATGACACAGAAATCCGCATTGATTTGCATCCAGACCCTGCCCGTGACGCAACGCGCGCCAGTTTTGCGCTGACCGACCACCCGGGGATTTTTTCGCGCCTTGCGGGGGCATTGGCCCTTGTGGGGGCGAATGTCGTTGATGCCCGCACCTATACATCAAAAGATGGCTTTGCGACTGCGGTGTTTTGGGTTCAAGACAGTGATGGCAAGCCCTATGAGGTGTCGCGTCTGCCCCGTCTGCGGGGGATGATCGAAAAAACCCTGCGTGGCGAGGTGCTACCCCGAGAGGCGCTTGCAGACCGTGATAAACTGAAAAAACGTGAACGCGAATTCCGTTTTCCCACGCATATCATTTTTGACAATGAAGGGTCGGATATTTATTCGATCATCGAGGTTGATACCCGCGACCGTCCAGGCTTGCTTTATGATTTGACCCGCACTTTGGCCGTCAACAATATTTATATCGCCAGTGCCGTCATCGCGACCTATGGGGCGCAGGTCGTCGATGTATTTTATGTCAAGGATATGTTTGGACTGAAACTTCACGCAAAATCCAAGCGCGAAATCCTAGAGAAAAAGCTGCGACAAGCCATAAAAGACGGCTCAGATCGCGCCCATGCGGACGCCGCGCAATGACAAAAAAACATGGCGGTCTTATTCGGAACACCATCGTCTTGGGCGGTTGGACATTGCTGTCACGCGGGTCTGGACTGATCCGTGATGTTTTAATGGCGGCCTATTTGGGCACGGGTGCGGCGGCGGATGCATTCAACGTGGCCTTTGCCTTGCCTAATATGTTTCGTCGCTTTTTTGCCGAAGGCGCGTTCAATCAGGCCTTTGTGCCGATCTATTCCAAAAAGCTAGAGGCGAAAGAAGACGCTGACGGCTTTGCCTCAGATGCCTTCGCGGGACTGTCTGCCGTGCTGGTCGCGTTAACGCTGGTCGGTACTTTGATGATGCCGTGGTTGGTGTGGGCGATGGCATCGGGTTTTGTGGGGGATGCGCGGTTTGATTTGGCTGTAGATTACGGACGGATCACCTTTTCCTATATTTTGTTCATTTCATTGGTGGCGCTGTTGTCGGGCGTTATGAATGCCCACGGGCGGTTTTCTGAGGCCGGTTTTGTTCCCATTTTGATGAACCTGATCTTTATTGTGGCGATTGGTGTTGCGGTTTGGCTGGGTTGGGATATGGGCCAAACATTGGCTTGGACGGTGCCTGTCACGGGGATCGCGCAACTGGCGTTTACTTGGGCGGCGGCGCATCGCATGGGGTTTCGGCTGCGGTTGCATTTGCCGCGCTGGACGGATGAGTTAAAGCATCTTTTGGTCATCGCAGGCCCCGCGATTTTGGCGGGGGGCGTGGTGCAGATCAACCTACTGGTGGGCCGCCAAGTGGCGAGCCAAACCGAAGGCGCGATTTCTTGGCTGGTTTATGCGGACCGTCTCTATCAACTGCCCTTGGGGGTTGTGGGCATCGCGATTGGCACGGTGTTGTTGCCCGATTTGGCGCGGCGATTGCGGGCGGGCGACGCCGAGGGTGGGCGCGACAGTTTTAACCGCAGTCTTGAATTTGCGATGACCCTGACATTGCCTGCTGCAATTGCCCTTATCGTTATTGCCCTACCTTTAACCTCTGTGCTGTATCAGCGCGGGGCGTTTGGCCCCAGCGACACAAAAGCGGTTGCTCTTGCGCTGGCGATATATGGCGCGGGCCTACCGGCCTTTGTGTTGCAAAAAATCTGGCAACCCTTGTTTTATGCGCGCGAAGACACGCGTCGCCCGTTTTTATATGCGGTGACGGCGATGGTGGTAAATCTGGTCTTGGCTGTGGGCTTGATGCCGATCATTGGCTTTGCGGCGGCGGCGGTCGCGACCACTGCGGCGGCATGGATTATGCTGGCACAATTGATATGGGGCGCGCGCCATATGGGATTGGCCGTCCGTTTTGACGACCGCGCGATTTTCCGTCTGCCGCGCATCGTACTGGCATCCCTGGTGATGGGTCTTGGCCTGTTTGGGGCGACTTTGATATTGTTGCCTTGGCTGACCGATGCCGCATGGCGCTATGCGGCCATGGGCCTGTTGATCGGCGTCGGCATGGTGATTTATTTCGCCTGCGGCACGTTGATGGGTGCGTTCAAAGTGTCGGAATTGCGCCGTCAGCGTTGACGGATCACCGCCCGAAGTCGCGCAAATCCACCGGGGATCAAGACAATCGACAGACCAAACCCGACCACAAAGGCCGCAATATCTGCGACCCACTCTGGCCCGCCGCCGAAAAAGATACCAAAGATCAATTGCACCGCCAATAAAAACCCAATCATTGAAAAGGCGCGATACTGGTTCAGCCCCGTTCCCGTCAATTTCACCCAAAGCAAATAGGAAAAAGCCCCAATCAAGCCGTAATCCCCCGGATAGGCACCATAAAGGGGCTGCTCGATCGATGGCAGACTGGCATAGACAAGCGCACCCACCGCGCCCGAAACGAAAAACACCGAAAGGGTTTTTGCCGAATGAAACACCTCACCGACATATTTGCCCAAGGCCAACAAGATCACGATCGCAAAAATCGCATGGGTTGGATTGATATGCAAAAACGAATAGGTAAAAAAGCGGCCTAGTAATTCCAGATCAAAGGCCCCCGCTTCGGATTGTTGGCGCCAATAGGCGGGCCAAATGCCGAAATCCTCAATGGCCTGTGCCCGCCAGCCAATCGCATTCGCACCACCAATCAGACGGTTTGCACCCAGATTAAACACCAACTCCAATGCGATCATCGGTGCGGTTAACAGCCAGACCGCAGGTGGCAGCGGATTAAAAGGGGGTTGATTGTGATCGTCCATCGCACCTCGCAAAGGATATTCGGCGGGCTTTGATTGACGGCCCCTTTGCACAGCGATAAGCCCTAGTCACAGAGAATTCCAGATGGAGATCATCATGTCGATTGCGATCGCGTCGCCTTTGACCTTTCCAAAGCGTATTTTTTCGGGGATTCAGCCGTCAGGCGGGTTGACCTTGGGCAATTACCTTGGGGCGTTGAAACGATTTGTTGAAAAACAAGATGAGGGGATCGAGACGATCTATTGCCTTGTCGATATGCACGCGATCACTGTCTGGCAAGATCCCGCGAAACTGCGCCACGCCACGCGTGAGGCGGCGGCGGGATTCATCGCGGCAGGAATTGATCCGGCGCGCTCTATCTTGTTCAACCAAAGCCAAGTCAGCGCCCATGCCGAATTGGGTTGGATTTTTAATTGCGTTGCCCGCATGGGCTGGATGTCGCGCATGACCCAATTCAAAGACAAAGCAGGCAAAAACAGCGAAAATGTCAGCCTTGGCCTGTTTGCCTATCCTGCACTGATGGCGGCGGATATTTTGGCCTATAAGGCCACTCATGTCCCTGTGGGCGAGGATCAAAAACAGCATCTTGAATTGACCCGCGACATTGCGATCAAGTTCAATAATGATTTTGGCGTCGATTTCTTTCCGGTGGTCGAACCTGTGATTGAGGGGGCGGCCACGCGTGTTATGAGCTTGCGCGATGGCACATCCAAAATGTCGAAATCGGATCCATCCGATCAAAGCCGCATCAATCTGACCGACGATGCTGACACCTTTTCTAAAAAGATTCGCAAAGCTAAAAGCGATTCGGATCCGCTGCCTGAAACTATTGACGGCCTTAAAGACCGCCCCGAGGCGCGTAATCTGGTCAATATCTATGCCGCTCTGTCAGGTCTGACCCCTGCTGAGGTAGTGGCGCAATATGCGGGCGCGCAATTTGGCACATTCAAACCGGCGCTTGCGGATTTGGCGGTGGAATCCTTGTCGCCCATCACCACCAAAATGAGCCAATTGATGCAAGATACTGATGAAATCGACCGCATCTTGGGCGCGGGGGCGGACCGCGCTGACGCAATTGCAAGGCCGATTTTGAACGATGTTTATGACATCGTGGGGATGATCCGTTCGCGGCAAATCTGATCCTTTGTCATAAAAGCGCGACAGAAATGCGTCAATATGTCAGCGGGGGTACTACCCCTATCTGTCCCCGCTGACCCTAAGTGGTCCCCCCTCGTGTCATCGACCCGAGGGGATTTTTTTGGAGATTTCGCGCGGCACATTTCTGCCGAAGTCTTTGCTTTGGCTTGCCTTCTCAGTGCAATATCGCCATGATCATGCCGAAGGAGAACGGATCATGCGTAAGTTTATGGTCGTTTTAGATGACAGCCGCGAATGTTTGAATGCGATGCGGTATGCGGCAATACGGGCGTCCAAAACGGGCGCGGGTGTGCAGATATTGGCTGTGATTTCCCCTGAAGAATTTCAGCATTGGATGGGTGTTGCTGACCTGATGCGTGCCGAGGCCCGCGAACGTATCGAAGCGCATTACGAGGTTTTTGCCAAATGGATGCGGGACCGTCAGGGGATCGACCCAGAATTGGTGATCCGTGAAGGCGACATCGTCACTGAAATTTTGGCCCAAGTGCGTGATGATCAGTCTGTAGGCGTACTGGTCTTGGGGGCTGGAAATGACAAAACTGGGCCAGGGCCATTGGTAACCCAGATGGCGCGTTCATCTGGCAGTCTACCAATCCCCGTGACCGTTGTCCCTGGGGATTTGTCAAAAGAGCGACTAGAGGCGATCACATGACATAACCCCCGCGCGCAGGGCGCAGGGGTTATGATATCATGAATTACATCCGATATGCGGTATGGCAAGCTTTGCAGGTGCCACCAACGGCACCCATGCCAGCCTGAACGCCTTCTACGGTGGTTGCATCCATGGCTGCTGCCGCATCACCTAATGCCTTGGCTTTGACCAGGTAATCTTCCCAGTTGGTCCAGATTTCTGGCTTCGCCTCAGAGGCTGGATCGCTGCCTGCCATTTCAAATTTGACGGGAATATCGGCCGCACCCGCAACCAGCGCGGCCTTAGCCGCCTCTGCGGCGGCGGCATCAAAGGCCACCTGACCGCCCGCCATTCCACCAAGTGTTTTGCTGGCCGCACCGAAAGATTTCATTAGATCTTTTTGCGCGATAACGATTGGATCAGTGGCCATCGCTTGTGCAAGTGCCACGCCCGCAGTCATCGCAATCCCAAGTGCGATTACCGTTATTTTGATTTTCATGTGAATTTCCTTCCCATATGTAAGTTTTGGTTCAATCAATTTCTACCCTACCGAATATATTGAAGGGTCGTGAACCTTTTTTTGCCAGATGAGGGCAGTTCACGCAAAGTTGAAGTGGCTGCGCTGATTTGCGCTATCGGCCGTCCTATACGAATGATTTCGCTTTGTAATATCGCTGTTACAAGAATGCTCTTAATTTGTTACAAAGCGGATATAGCAGCGCTTCAGATCTAATTCTGATCGTCAATGGAGCGAAAAATGTCCCTTTTGAAACTCAGCGCCTCTGCGCTGTTCGTCACCGCTTTGATGGCCTCAACGGCAATGGCAAATGACGCCATTAAATTGACTGGCTCATCGACTGTTCTGCCATTTGCGACGATTGCCGCAGAATCCTTTGGCGAAAGCACTTCGTTTA
>CAWUUC010000138.1:0-6055 GCA_963924905.1 uncultured Paracoccaceae bacterium | reverse complement strand
CCCAATGTGATCTAAGACATCATCTAAAACCCGCGTATTGGCCGTGGCCACCTGCAACAGCAAATCAAACCGCCCCGAGGTGGAAAAAACGCGCTCCACCTCTGGGATGGATTTCAACCGCGACAAGATGGCCGCTTGTGCGCGGGGTTCAATGGTCAGCAAAACGCTGGCCACCAACCGACCTTGGCGCGCGGCCTCGCCTAGTTTCAGCGTATAGCCCGCAATCACGCCGCCTGTTTCCAACCGCTCTAGCCGCGCCTGAATGGTCGACCTTGCGACCTTCAGTCGCCGCGCCAAAGTGGCTACGGACATCCGTGCATCCGCCCCCAAAAGCGCCAAAATCCCGTTATCTAACTCATCCATAGTCCTACCTTACAATTTGCCGCGCCATTTCGTCATTATGCCGATAATTTCCGACATTTATATAGTTTTGTTCGGTGAAGTTGTCACGCATATGCGGCATTCTAAAGTTGCAGGAAAAGGGCGGCTCATACGCACCTGGCCTGGTTGGAAAAACCTCGCAGGTGCCCCCGCAGATTTTCGCGGCAAGGGACTTGCATCTTATTGGCAGAAAGGATCACGCCGATGGGACTGTCCAAAACAATCTGGACCAATCCGACCGAATACCTGCGCGCACAGTCGCCAGAAAACCCTGTTCTCTTTTTTGCGCCTGCGGCCGTTCAGGCCGTGGCGCGGCGTTTCATAGATGGCTTTGCAGGATTGGTGACCTATGCGGTCAAATCCAACCCTGGCGAAGAAATGGTTGAAAATTTGATCTCTGCGGGGATTAAGGGGTTTGACTGCGCATCGCCGTTTGAAATCGCCTTGATCCGCCGTCTGGCGCCAGATGCGGCCATTCATTACCACAATCCCGTGCGCTCGCGCGCCGAGATTGCCTTTGCTGTAGCGCAAAATGTGATCAGCTATTCGGTCGATTCGAAATCTGAATTGGCCAAATTGATCGAGATGGTGCCATGTGAAATCAATGGTGCAAAGGTTGAAATATCGGTGCGTTTTAAACTGCCCGTATCGGGTGCTGCCTATAATTTCGGCGCAAAGTTTGGCGCAACGGCAGAGTTGGCGGTCGAACTTTTGCGGACAGTGGCAGAAGCGGGCTATACAGCCTCGATCACGTTTCATGCTGGCACGCAATGCACAGACCCTCAGGCTTGGGCGAGTTATATTGTCGAGGCCGCAGATATCGCCCGTCAAGCGGGGATCAAAATTGCACGGCTGAACGTCGGGGGCGGGTTCCCCAATCACCGTGCCATGGGTGTACGCCATGATTTGGAATCAATTTTTGATACCATTGATCGTGTGACAACCGAGGCCTTTGGGTCTGATCGCCCCGCTTTGGTCTGCGAGCCGGGCCGCGCCCTGTGCGGTGACGCATTTACACTGGCCGCGCGCGTTAAATCCTTGCGGGATGACACCCATGTGTTTTTGAACGATGGCATTTATGGGTCGATGTTTGAATTCAGCCAAATCGGCATCATTGATCGTGTTGAGGTGCTGACCGCAGACGGTCAGCCTCGGGCAGGGGCGATAAAACCCCGTATTTGCTTTGGCCCAACCTGCGATTCGGTGGATCGGTTGCCCGGCGATGTGCCCTTCCCAGATGATATCGCAGAAGGGGATTTCGTGTTGGTCCACGGAATGGGGTCTTATTCGACTGTCACCAATAGCCGTTTTAACGGCTTTGGTGAATTGGGTATGGTGACGGTTTTGTCGTTAGGCGTCTGAACCTCATCGTCGCAACTTTAGGACGCCCCCCGTTTTGGGGGCGTCTTTTTTTGCCTTGCGCTGGGCGTTAACTTTGTCTTTCAAGATATTGAGCAGGGTAAGGCAAAAGGTTGGCAAAAGGTGGCAGGCATGTCCTTGGTGGAGCGGGCCAAACGCTGGTGGCAGGGGGCTGTCACGGTGCAGACAGCGCCCGCTGCGGCGCGGCGCGGTCCTGTCGATCATGTGATTATCTTGGACGGCACGCTGTCGACGTTGCAGATGGGGCAAGAAGGCAATGCTGCCCTACTTTATTACCTATTGACCCAAGGGCCGCGCAGTGCCGCCCGCAATGTTTATTATGAACCTGGCCAACAGTGGGAAGGGTGGCGCAACGGTATAAACATCATCGAAGGTCGTGGTATAAACCCACAGATCAGGCGTGCCTATGGCTGGCTTGCATCGCATTATCATACAGGAGATCGGATTTACCTCTTTGGCTATTCAAGGGGTGGGTTTGCGGTCCGCAGTCTGGCGGGGGCTATTGATCGTGTCGGCTTGGTGCGGCGCGAACACGCGACAGAACGCGGCGTGCGGACGGCCTTTCGTCATTATCAACGTGGTGGGGATGGCGCAGCGGCGCGTGAATTTGCGCGGCGGTTTTGCCACCCTGCGACCATGGTGCAGATGATTGGCGTTTGGGATACCGTGAAGGCTTTGGGCATGACATTCCCTTGGTTCCTAACCCGATCCACGGGCGCACATATTTTTCATGACTATCGTTTGGGCGCGCATATTTTACATGGCTATCAGGCGCTTGCCCTGCATGAAACGCGGGCTGTTTTCGCGCCGGTTTTATGGGACAGCCGCCTAAATCCCGCCTCAAAAGTCGAACAAGTTTGGTTTGCGGGGGCGCATGGCGACATTGGTGGCAATATTGGGCGGTTTGCACAATGTCGCCCTTTGGCCAATATCCCGCTGGTTTGGATGATGGAAAAGGCAGAGCTTGTAGGGCTTGCCCTGCCCGAAGGTTGGCGTGACCGTTATCCAACCGACCCGAATGCGCCCATGGTCGGCACCATGCGCGGCTTTGGTTTGTGGTTTTTGCGCCGACGCAAACGTGTCGTCGGGCGCGATCCATCAGAATCGATCCATACGTCGGTTGCGATGCGCCGTCCGCGCTTTTGGGGATTTCAATAGGGGCGCAGTGCCGCGTCTATTTCGGCGCGTTTTGGCATCGACGCCGCAGCGCCCGACCGTGTCACCGATATCCCTGCTGTTGCACAGCCAAAATGCAAGGCTTCGGCCACCGATTTGCCTTCGGCTAAGGCCACGGCAAAGCCGCCATTAAAGGCATCGCCCGCACCAGTTGTCTCGACCACATCGCCCAAGTTTAGGGCAGGCACAAGCAGAGATCCCGCCTGATCGCGGTAAAGCACCCCTTGCGCGCCCATTGTCAAAACCACGGCGCCGACACCACGTGCCATAAGGCGATCACAAGCGGCCTCTGCGCTGGGCAGATCGGTCACCTCTATGCCAGATAGGGCGCTGGCCTCTGTTTCATTGGGGGTTAGATAATCACACAAGGCCAATAGATCATCGTCCAGTGCTGCAGCGGGGGCCGGGTTCAAAATTGTCGTCACACCTGCGGCGCGGGCCAGTTCCAATCCACGCCTGGCCGCCGCCATCGGTTGTTCTAATTGGGTGACAAAAACTCCTGCTTGGGCGATCAAGTCTGCCCTTGCGTCGACATCCGCGGCGCAAACACGCCCCGCAGCACCTGGGGCAACGATGATCGCATTATCGCCTGACCCTTCTTGGACAAAAATAAAGGCAGCGCCCGTATAGCTGTCTTTGTCTTCGATGATTGCAGGTTTAACCCCAGCCTCTTGCCAAACATTATGGGCTATTTTGGCGAAATCATCCGCCCCTAACCGACTGATAAAGGTGACATCACCCCCCGCGCGGGCCGCAGCGACTGATTGATTAGATCCCTTGCCCCCCGGTCCCAAAACAAAGGAATTGCCCAAGATCGTCTCGCCCATCTTGGGTTGGCGCTCTGCGCGATAGGTGGTGTCGGCCACAAAGATCCCAAGAATAACGATCGGTTTCATGCGTCGGGTCCAATCACGCCTTTACGCATCATAAAGCAGCCGTAAAACCGACGCTCGCCCGCGCCAATGACGGCAAACGCATTTTTGGCCAAATCATAAAAGGCAAATCTTTCAACGCCGATCATTGGGCGCGATTTGCCTTCTGCGTGATCAATGGCGCGTTGCACCTCTGCTTGGACAGATGGGATCTCATCAGGCGCGCCGACCATTTGCATACGTGCGGCAAAGTCATCGACAAATGTATCCAACGGGAACACTGTCAAAAGGGCTGCGACGGCCTCGGCGCTGGATAGATTATCCATATGCAATGCGCGGCCAAACGTGGTTTGACGCGCCATGGTTTCCAGCGGAAAATTTGTGTCAGCAACGATGATCGTATCGCCATGCCCCATCAGCGCCAACGCATATAAAATGTCTGGCGACAACCGCGGATCAATTCCCTTTAGCATCTTTTATCCCCCCCATTTCGGCCACAGTTTGCCCCTTTATTGCGCGGCGTCAAGTTGCACATAGGCGCCATCATGATAGGCTAAAATCCCAGCGCCTTGTGATTGGATTAATGCCATAATGCGTCCGATGACGATGGAATGAGTGCCTTTGTCAATCATATCCTCGACTTCGCAGGCGAATGCGACAGGCGCGCCCAGCAAAAGACGCGATCCTTCGACTTCGACCCAATCGGCACCAGCGTAGCGGGCTGCCCCCTGCACGCCGGTGCGCCCCGAAAAGCGTTCTGCAATCGGTTGATCTGCCGCGCCTAAGGCCGACCATCCAAACCGCCCCGTGGATTGCAAAACTGGCCAGCTCGACGAGAATCGGTTTATACAAACTAGGATTAACGGCGGTTCTGCCGAAAGGGATGTGGCAGAAGTCACGATCAATCCGGTCGCCTCTTGACCAGTGCCGACGGTGATCAAAGAGACATGCCCCGCAAAGCCCCGCATTGCTGTGCGAAAATCTTCGGATGTTGGGGCTAAGTTGGGGTTCATTTCATATTCCTTTAAAGACTTGGCCTCAAATAGGGCAGGGTGGGCAGTTTGACCATCGTGAAGTCGCTGATTTTGCCCTTTGCCCCTTTCACAGGCACGCCGCCTGTGGCAAAAGAAATCAACACATCCAGCCTGACGGAAGAGTTCAAGATGACCGATTTTTCAACCCAGCGCATTATGATGGTCGATACGCAAGTGCGCCCTTCAGACGTTACCAAGTTTCCGATCATCTCGGCGATGTTGACCGTTCCCCGCGAGGAATTTGTACCAGCTGCATTGCGTGAGATTGCCTATTTTGGGGAAAATCTGGACCTTGGCGGGGGGCGAATCCTGATGGATGCAAGGGTTTTTGCCAAGATGTTGGATGCTTTGGATTTGCAGCCGAATGAGTCGGTACTGGATTTGGGATGCGGCTATGGATATTCGACCGCTGTCATGGCGCGTTTGGCCGGTCACGTGGTGGGCGTCGAAGAAGACAGCACAATGGCCGCGCGGGCGCGTGAAATCTTGGCGGACCATGTTGTTGACAACGCCAGTGTTCAGCCCGCACCTTTGCAAAGCGGTGTGTCGGGTCAATTCGACGCGATCATAATTCAAGGCGGTGTTGAGCAAGTTCCCGCCGCTATTTTGAACAATCTAAAGGACGGGGGACGTATTGCTGCCGTTTTCATGCAAGGTGCCCTTGGCATAGCTAAAATTGGCTATAAATCTGGCGCAGATGTCACTTGGCGCTATGCGTTTAACGCAAGTTTGCCGATTTTGGCAGGGTTTGGCGCTGCAACGGAATTTGCGCTGTAGGTCGATAAACCTAGAGCCGCTTATATCTGCTAGGCCGTAAGGAACAGCGCCGCGGCGCAAAGGATGGAATAAATGCGAAATATATTTGCAGTGGCAGTTATGGGATTGGGATTGATGTTTCCTGCCGGGGTGCAGGCGGAAACGTTGGTCGATGCCCTGCGTTCTGCATATAAATCTTCGCATCTGCTCGATCAAAATCAGGCTGTTTTGCGCGCTGCCGATGAGGATGCCGCTGTAGCCATCGCAAAACTGCGCCCCGTTTTGTCCTATACCGCCCAAGCGTCATGGCGCAGATTTGATAATGCTACGGCCACCACTTCGCTGCCAACAGTAAATTTTGAATCCGATAGCGCATCGCAAAGTTTGTCTGCTAGTTTGCTGATTTACGGCGGTGGTCGGGTACGTTTGGGTGGTGAATTGGCGCAAGAGGCCGTT
>CAWUUC010000137.1:0-10735 GCA_963924905.1 uncultured Paracoccaceae bacterium | reverse complement strand
GGCAAGTTGCCAAGATGCAGGTCCGCCCTGAAGAGGGGATGGAAGTCATTGCAACGGGTCGCATGACCACTTTTGCGGGCCAGTCAAAATATCAGTTGATCGTGGATGATATCGCCCCTGCAGGCGCAGGCGCCCTGATGGCGATGCTGGAAAAGCGCAAGGCGATGCTGGCGGGCGAGGGTTTATTTGAGCCTGCGCGAAAACAACCCATCCCCTATTTGCCCCGTGTTATTGGTGTGGTCACATCGCCTTCGGGTGCAGTGATCCGCGATATTTTGCACCGTTTGCGCGACCGTTTTCCGCGCCATGTGCTGATTTGGCCCGTGGCGGTGCAAGGTCAATCTTGCGCGGCCGAAGTGGCGGCGGCCATTCGTGGTTTTAACGCAATGCCACAAGATGGTTCCATCCCACGCCCTGATTTGATCATCGTTGCGCGAGGGGGCGGCAGTCTTGAAGATCTTTGGGGTTTTAATGAAGAAATCGTGGTGCGCGCCGCGGCCGACAGCCGTATTCCATTGATTTCGGCGGTCGGGCATGAAACCGACACCACATTGATTGATTATGCGGCAGATTTGCGTGCGCCCACCCCTACGGCTGCGGCAGAATTGGCCGTGCCAGTGCGCGCGGATTTGATTGCGACAGTTGACGCAATGGCGGCGCGGCAATCGCGGGCGCTTGCAAATATTTTTGGTGTGCGTGGTCAACGTTTGCGCGATTTGCTGCGGGCTTTGCCGCGCCTTGAGACGCTGCTAGAACGTCCCTATCAGAGATTTGACGCGCAGGTGAGCCGCCTTGGGGGCGCGCTGGGCATGGCTGCGGCGAAAAAGCGCAGCGGTTTCGGTGGTGTTGCAGGGCGCTTGCGGGCGGGTGTTTTGACACAATTGATTGCGCGCAAGGGGGATGGTCTTGCGGGAATAGGCGAGCGTTTGCAGGACCGCTTTGCCCGCGCCCAAGATCAGCGTAATGCGCGGTTGGACAAATGGGGATCACGCCTATCGCCAGCGTTGACGCGCCTTTTGGGCGATGCCACCCGTCAGTCCGCCCAAGGAAAACTGCGGTTAGCGCAAATGGATTTGCGGTTGCAAGCGGCCCCGCTCGCGCGGCTGTCGGCGCTGTCGCAGCGATTGGATGCGCTGGATCGTATGCGTCAAACCTTGGGCTATAAAGAAACCTTGACGCGTGGCTATGCAGTGGTGCGCGGGGATGGGCGCGTGGTGACATCCAAGATCGCGGCAGGGGCGTCCCAATCAGTTGAGATCGAATTTGCCGATGGGAAATTGGTCGTCCAACAGCCCAAACAAGGCAGTTTGTTTTAAGGCATATATTTCGAAAGATACATTTATAGGAGCCGCTATGAAATTGGGTTATACCATTCTTTATGTGCCTGATGTCGCCCAAAGCGTTGCATTTTATCAAAAGGCGTTTGGGTTGACCTGCCGTTTTATCACGGCAGAGGGGGACTATGCGGAAATGGAGACGGGGAGTGCCACCCTAGCCTTTGCATCCGAAGAGTTGGCGGAAAGTCATGGTTTTGAATTCACCAAAAACCGTGCCGATGCGCCGCCCGCTGGCGTTGAAATCTGTTTAATCTGCGATGATGTTCCCGCCGCCTATGCAGCAGCGGTTGCAGCAGGGGCGCAGATCAAGGCTGCGCCGCAAACCAAACCTTGGGGGCAGGTTGTCTGCTACGTCACTGAGTCGAACGGCATACTAGTTGAAATCGCAACGCCCATTGGGGTGTGACCGCGCTATTGCAGCCACGGCTTTAGATGTGGTCGGATGCGGCGCTTCCAGATCGGGGGAAACAGGGCGATGGTGCAGGCCAAGGGCAAGGGCCAAGGCAAGCGCGGTGCGTCCTCGGGCAAACGAAGCGCGGCGTAGGGGCGCGCTGGATGGGCGTGATGATCTGAATGGCGCGGTGCATTCAACATCATCGCCGAAGAAAACCAAAAGGGCGCGTTCCAACTGTGGCGATCGCTGACGGGTTCCAGCCGCCCTTCTGCATCCGTTCGGCGCAACAGACCATAATGTTGCACATAGTCCGACAGCAGCAATTGCGCTTGGGCTGAGAGGCATAACATCAACCAAGCCAATACCCCCACGGCCCCACCGATCATTGCTGCGCTGCATAGGCTGAGGGTGGATATCCCCAGATAAACTGCATAGGGATGTATCCGCGCACGCCGTTTGTTTTCTGCCAGCAGGCCATGGTAAAAGCTGCCCCCCCAAGCACGCAGAAAAAACGCGTAAAACCCCTCGCCCGAACGCGCCGTGTTGGGATCGTGGGGGGAGGCCGCAAATCGGTGATGCACCAATCGATGCGCGGATGTGTGATGCCCAAAGCCAAGGGTTGAAAACACCACAGCCCCCAGCCAAAACAACGCCCGCGACCCACGGTGGATCAATTCATGCGCCATAGGATTGCTGATTTGGCCCAGCCACAAAGACGCCCCCAAAAACAGACCCAGACGTGGCAGCATGGGGCCTTCGATGACAATTGCGGCAATCAAAAAGGGCAGGAGCAAAAGATGCGCCCCTGCCAAAACCACCAACAGCCAATCACCGTTAAGCGTATCATCAGCTGCGCCAGCAAAGTCTACGCCAAAGCGGTCCATCAGCGCCGCAAAGCCCGCGATATAGATAAATCCCGCCCAAGCCCAAAGGCCGCCAAAGGCCAGCCCCAAACCAAACAGGGCCGTGGGCATCAGAGCAGCGGTGGCAAATATAAAGATCGGCATAAATTTTTTGGTTTTCATTGCCTTAATTTAGCAGGGATTTCGCACATTGCTAGGCGCGATAAGCTTGGGTCTTTTCCTTGGCGCTGGGATTGACTAGGTAGGGTAGGAATTGATCCACCTAACGGCCCCAACCTTGGCCCCGAAAGGCAATCTATGTCCTTTTTTAACAAATTGCGTGAAAGATTAACGCGGTCCTCTGGTAAGATAGGGGCAGGGTTGGATGATTTGGTCGCGGATGCGCCCACACCCCCTGTGGCGGAGACGGTCGCCGAAAAACCAGGGCTTTTGGGACGGGTGTTTGGCATCTCAGCTGATCCGCGCCGCTTGGTAGACGATGCGATGATAGAGGCGTTGGAAGATGTCTTGATCGCCGCAGATATGGGAACCAGCACAGCGGCGCGTGTGGCCGCAAATGTTGCGGCGGGGCGGATTGGGTCCAAACTGTCCAGCACTGAGTTGCGCAATATCCTATCCGATGAGATTGCCCGTATTATGGAGCCCGTGGCGCGGCCCATGCCGATTTATCCCAAACGCCCCCAAGTGGTTCTGGTTGTGGGGGTAAACGGCGCGGGTAAGACCACGACAATTGGTAAATTGGCCAGTCAATTTAAGGCCGCGGGCAAATCCGTGGTGATTGCTGCGGGCGACACTTTTCGCGCTGCCGCTGTCGAGCAATTGCAAATTTGGGGAACCCGTGCGGGTGTCCCAGTTTTGACCGCACCCGAAGGGTCAGATCCCGCGTCCCTGGCCTTTGAGGCGATGACCCGCGCCGAGGCGGACGGTGCAGATTTGCTGCTGATTGATACAGCGGGTCGTTTGCAAAACCGTACCGATTTGATGGAAGAGCTGTCCAAAATCGTGCGTGTTATTCGCAAAAAAGATCCTTCGGCCCCCCATAACACCTTATTGGTGCTGGATGCTTCAACGGGGCAGAATGCGCTGGCGCAGGTCGAAGTTTTCTTGAAAATTGCGGATGTGACCGGGCTGATCATGACCAAATTGGACGGCAGCGCCAAGGGTGGGGTTTTGGTGTCTTTGGCCGATAAGTTTGGCCTTCCCATCCATGCTATTGGCGTGGGTGAACAGATTGACGATCTGTCACCTTTTGATCCAGATGATTTCGCGCGCGCTTTGACGGGCAAGGTGGATTAAGTCAGTTATGTCAGACTGGTTGATCAGCCTAGAGGGCACGCCTGACGGGCGCACATTGGCCTTGTCACTGGCCTTGATGGCGGCGGTACTGCACGCCTTGTTTGGGGCGCTGCAAAAGGGCAAATTTGATCCTTGGCTGACCCGTGCTGCGATAGACTTTAGTTATTTTTGGATTGCAGCACCCTTTGCGCTGTTCGTGGTGCCTTGGCCAGAACCGTTCATGTGGCCCATTTTTGCGGGTATGATGGTCATCCATATCGCCTATAAGGTCTTGCAAGCCATGACATATACGCGGGGTGCCTATACGGTGGTTTACCCAGTTGTACGCGGAACGGGGCCACTGATCACTGTTTTAATAGCGGGGGTGGTGTTTGGGGAAACCTATGCCCCTTTGCAGTGGCTGGGTGTTTTGATGCTCAGCGCAGGGATTTTAGCTTTGGGCGGATATAATCTGCGCTACCTGACCCAAGGGCGGGACCGATTGGTAAGTGCCTTGGGCTTTGCCCTTTTGACGGGGGCAATGGTTGCCGCCTATACGACCTATGATGCTTGGGGAATCCGCGCCACCGCCGATCCGTTCACCTTCCTTGCGTGGTTTTTCATGTTGGACGGCATTTTCATGCCGATTGCGACCTTTAAAAGATGGCGCAATTTGCCCAAAGGCGATATCCCAGATTTGGTGAAACGCGGGATTTTGGGGGCTTTTGTTGCCTTTTTTAGTTTCGGTGCAATTATGTTGGCCACGCGGCTGGACAAAGTGGGCGAAGCGGCGGTTTTGCGCGAAACCTCTACAGTCTTTGCGGCCCTGATCGGTTGGCTGGTTTTGGGCGAAAAAGTGGGTATCGCACGCGCCTTTTTGATGGCGCTGATCGCGGCGGGTGCAGTGGTAATGGAAGTCGGAGGATAACATGGCAGAGCGCAAGATCAACGGCGTGCTAAAACAAATACTGGAATTGGGGCCAACCTTGGCCTTTTTCGTCATTTATATGCAGATCCGCGACAACCGCTATACAATCGCAGGCACAGAATATTCGGGCTTTATTGTCGCTGCGTTGATTTTCGTGCCGATTTTGCTCATCGCGATGGCCATATTGTGGGTGCTAAGTGGCAAGTTGAGTCGCATGCAGATGTTCACAGCCTTTATGGTGATTTTTTTCGGCGGCATGACGGCCTATTTTAACGATGAGCGGTTTTTTAAAATGAAAACGACCATTGTTTACAGCACTTTGGCGGCACTATTGGGCATCGGGCTGTTGCGTGGGCAAAGCTATTTGAAAGTTATGATGGATGAGATGCTGCCGATGCAAGATGCAGGCTGGATGATATTGACGCGGCGTCTGTGCGGGATGTTCGTGGCGCTTGCGGTTGCCAATGAAATCATCTGGCGCAATATGTCGACGGATATGTGGGTGAAGTTGGAAACCTTTGCCATGCCTTTGGCATTGATGGCCTTTTTGATGTTACAAGTGTTTACTTTGCAGCGGTTCTTTATCGAGCCTGATGAAGAAAAATAACGCGCCAATGCGTCCCGACGGGCGCATTAGGTATTTGGGTCAGTGTGAAAGCGGCTTTAGCCAAATTGGGGTGACCACAGGCTGTGCCGCGCGGCGCTTGACCACAGAAAGAAATCCCTGACTTTGCCAACCCATGCCAATGGTCAGACCGATGCCTGATTTTAGCCCCATGTGATGCGCCGATCTGAGTACGGTTTGGGCACCTTTAAGCAACGGACCCAGCGCAAAGATATCTCCAAAAGGCCAGGCGTATCACGGGCAATCTGATATCCATGGATCATGCCGACCACCTGTGCGCCTTGTGGCAAGACAGCGATGTTACAGCCCAGTTCTTGATCGTCCAGATGTAGACCCTCGAGGTTGAGCGTCTTACACACGTGGGTCTGGGGCGTAATAGGCCCCATCATATGGCGGAAATTTGACCAGCGACTGCAACAATCAAATGACGTGGCGGGCAAATTTTTAAGACATTTGGGCGCGTCTTGGGATATTGACGGGGCAGTTCATGAGGGGTATCTGCACAGCGTGTGGCGCTTTGTTCCAGATTGCGGGCCACGTTAAATATGCCGCTAAAAGGGTCAGGGATAGCGCCCCCGAAGCCCTTTGGTTTTCGGGGTTTTTTATTGTTGAAAGGATGCCCAGATGTCGAAGGATTGGAAAACACGCACTCAGCTGGTGCATGAGGGCAGCCGTCGCAGTCAATATGGCGAGATGGCCGAGGCGATCTTTTTGACACAAGGTTTTGTCTATCCAAGTGCCGAAGCCGCAGAGCAACGGTTCATCAAGCCCGAGGCGGATGAATTCGTCTATGCCCGCTATGGCAATCCAACCACGCGGATGTTTGAAGAGCGGATCGCAGCGCTTGAAGGAACCGAGGATGCCTTTGCCACCGCCAGCGGTATGGCAGCCGTATCGGGCGCGCTGATGTCATTATGTCGCGCCGGTGATCATATCGTCTCATCACGCGCCCTATTTGGATCGTGCCATTATGTTTTGGACGAGGTGCTGCGCCGCTATGGAGTTGACGTCACCTTTGTCGATGGCACAGATTTAGACGCTTGGCGCGCGGCTATGCGCCCCAACACTAAGGCTGTATTTTTCGAATCTATGTCTAATCCAACGTTGGAATTGGTCAATATTCGCGCCGTCGCCGAAATTGCCCATCAGGTGGGCGCGCTGGTCATCGTGGATAATGTTTTTGCCACACCGATTTTCAGCAAGGCGGTGGAGCAGGGGGCGGATGTTGTTGTTTACTCGACCACCAAGCACATTGACGGTCAGGGCCGCGCTTTGGGTGGGGTGATTTGTGGGACGACCGAATTTATTCGCAAAACTGCCGAACCCTATATGAAACACACAGGTGGCGCGATGAGCCCCTTTACCAGTTGGATCATGCTGAACGGCATGGCGACCTTAGACTTGCGCTGTCGCGCGATGGCTGAGGCTGCCCATAAAATTGCACTTGCCCTGCAAGAGGATCCGAGGGTTGAAACCTTGATCTATCCAGCCCTGCCAAGTCATCCGCAACACGCGCTGGCGATGGAACAAATGGGCACGGGGGGCACCTTGGTCGCTTTTGAAATTAAGGGCGGAAAAGAAGCGGCCTTTAAATTCATGAATGGGCTGCAAATCATTAAGATCAGCAACAATTTGGGGGATGCAAAATCTATTGCGACCCATCCAGCGACGACCACACATAGTCGCCTTTCCCCTGAAGATAAGGCCCTTCAAGGGATCACTCTTGGGTTGATTCGGTTGTCTGTGGGGCTTGAGGATGCAGATGATCTGATTCTTGATCTGAAAAATGCGCTTGCGATGATCTAAAGCCCTGCGGCTGCGTATTTATTTGGCAGGCTTTGGATTTTCGAAAATTCGATCTATATTCCGATATGTGCTGTTTTGAATAACCGTGGGGGACGTCGCCATGAATATCCATCTGAAAGGGTCCAATCTTGCGCCAAGCGCGGATGAGGCAGCCGAAGCCCTGGCGATGTTGCGCCGTTGGGCCACGCAAGCCAGCCCTGCCGAAGTGGCCTCGATGGGCGCACTGGCCTTATTGGACGGACAATACCCTGATTTGTCGCGTGATTATCCTGAGGGTTTCGTCGTGGATGACGCCTATAAGGCTGACCTTCCAGACCTGCAAAACGGCCCATCCAGCTTGATCCGCGGGGCAAAGCAGCATATCCAGCATGTGGGGATTTCAAATTTTCGCCTGCCCTTGCAATATCGCGCCCGTGACGCGGCACCGATGACGCTTGAGACCTCTGTCACTGGCACTGTCAGTCTTGATGCCGAGAAAAAAGGTATCAACATGAGCCGCATTATGCGGTCTTTTTACAGTCATTCAGAAAACCAGTTCAGCATGCAGGTGATTGAGGCTGCGCTGGATGATTACAAACGTGATCTGGGCTCGTTTGATGCCCGTATCCAATTGCGTTTGTCTTATCCGTTGCAGGTGCCTTCGTTACGGTCGGGTCTGTCGGGCTGGCAATATTATGATGTAGCCTTGGAATTGGTGGAACAGGCTGGGCAGCGCAAGCGGTTGATGCATTTGGACTTTGTCTATTCCAGCACCTGCCCATGTTCGTTGGAGCTGTCAGAACACGCGCGGATGACGCGTGGGCAATTGGCGACACCGCATAGCCAACGTTCGGTTGCGCGGATTTCCGTCGAAATGCAGGGCGACAGCACATTGTGGATTGAGGACTTGATTGATCTGGCGCGCAATGCCGTTCCGACCGAAACCCAAGTCATGGTCAAACGCGAAGATGAACAAGCCTTTGCCGAGTTGAATGCCGCCAATCCAATATTTGTAGAAGATGCTGCGCGCAGTTTTTGTGCGGCTTTGCAAGCGGACGCGCGGATTGGCGATTTTCGTATCGTTGCCAGTCACCAAGAAAGCTTGCACAGCCATGATGCCGTATCGGTCCTAAGCGAAGGCGACACCTTTGCTGCGGTCAGCTTGGACCCACGCCTGTTCGCCAGCCTGTATCACGTTGGGTAAGATGCAGTTGGTTGTGCGGCTTTAGGGCCAGCACGCCACCTGTGTTGTCATGCCCATTGCGGTCGTGGTCAGTGCATCCTCTGACAGAGGCAGAGTTTGGACTGCAGGACTGCTGATGCCGTTATTCGCCAATATCTGCGCCAAAACGCCGACATTCAGCGCAACCGCAACGCCTTGGGGGAGAACTTTGGTCTCGGGTGTGGGTGTGATCATTCCCAAAAGGGCACCTGTTTCATCCAAGACAGGTCCCCCCACATCACCGGTCACCAAAGATATCGTCAAAGTAATCAGATCGGGATCGCCATCCAATCCGGTGGCCGCCGCAAGGCTGCCACGACTAAGAACGGCGGCAGGTAGGCTGATTGTATCAGAATAGCCAGCCGCAAGCACTGTGCTGCCAACACGCGGCATTTGATTAGAGATTGGTGCGATGGCTGTGGGCGACAGCGGCGATAAAGGGCGCAACAAAGCAACACCTAATTCGGTCGCCATCACCTCGGCCTCGGCGCCAGTGTCCAATGTGATACGACCACAAGATGCCACGCTAGCCGCGTTCGTCAAAACACTGCCCTCGTGGTCGACAAAAATACCAGAGGCCGTCAGTTTGGGAGTCTTTACCCGCATACCCGCTAGTAAACCTGTGCGAGCCGCCTCGTCGAGTGGCACCAAGCCGGGGTCCAAAAACTTATCCCCTGCAGGGCGAAATGAGGATTTCAGGATGGGCAAAATCCTGTCCATTTTATCGCGAATGGCGGGCGTCCATGTGATAAGATAGCCCTTGATCGCGCCGCGCGATGCAGCAGCATAGGCGAAGGAAGCTATAGTTTCATTGCCACCCGTGATGCTAAAGCTGTTGACATCCAAGGATCTGTTCCCTGAACTTGGCATCACATCCAGTGTCTGCAGTATATCATAAAGTCCTGATAGGGCCGCTGCATCCCCAGGCTCAGAGATCAAGATCAAACTCAGCCCTGATCCATCTTTCGCAGTGTAATGGACGAAAGGCGGCTCATATCGATCAAATTGCACCATCGCCGTGGGCAGGGCAATTTCAATGCCTGCCTCAATTTCGGTGATGATTTCAAATCCGAACTCAGATTTGTCAGCTTGATAATTCCCCACCAATGTCGCCCTTTGGAGGCTGGTCAAAATCCCCGTGGCCTCAAGGCCCAAGGATGTTTGCCATGCCGCCATCGACGCCCGCGTGCCCCGTCCAAAGCTGCCATCTATTTTGGCATCATAAAACCCATACCAAGCCAATGCCGTTTGCAGCAATTCGCGATCACTGCGCGACAATTCACTTTCGGATCTTTGGGCTTGCTCAGCGGTTTCGTCTGGCACAATTGGTTCTGGTTGAAGGATTGGCGCAGTCACCGCGTTTTGCGCATCTGCTTGCGGGACATCGGGTTGCACGCTGACTGCATCAATTGTTTGTGGCACTGACCCATTTGGCCAGAATTGCACGCCATATTCTGAACCATCCGTGATATAGGCATCGCGCGGAATAACACGGTTTGATTTCAAAAAGTCTAAACGATCTTGGGCTTCATCACGGCTAAAAGGGCCCAAAGCGACAACATACCATCCCGCACCCAACCGAAAGCCCGCAACATTTTCCTGTGTTTGGGCATAAAACTGCGCCCCTTCTTCGGATGCAGTTAAATCAGGATGTGCCTCTAGTTGGATCCACGCTTGCCCTGTCTGCTGGGCGAAAATGGGGGCCGCAAGGCCCATGACGAGGCCAATTGCCAAAAGATAGGTCCGAAATAACACCTGCATCATCCAATCCACCATTCTGCGCCGCCGCGCCCGTCAAAATCTTTGTGCATCAATCCAAGGTTGCCATCGAAATGCAACCCCTAACGGCTGCAAAAACGCTAACGTGCATTGACCCTTTGGTCCCTCTTGCCTATGGAAAGGCAGAAATTCAAGAGGTTTGCCCCGATGAGCCCCATTGCACTGTCCGACTCCGCGCCTAAATCGTTCCAAGAGATCATTTTGCGTTTGCAAAACTATTGGGCGGCCAAGGGCTGTGCGATTTTACAGCCCTATGACATGGAAGTGGGTGCAGGAACGTTTCACCCTGCCACAACGCTGCGATCGTTGGGGTCGAAACCTTGGGCCGCGGCCTATGTTCAGCCCTCGCGCCGCCCGACCGATGGACGATACGGGGAAAATCCAAACCGCTTGCAGCACTATTATCAGAATCAAGTGATCATCAAACCTTCGCCCCCAGATATGCAAGATCTATATCTGGGGTCGTTGCGTGCCATTGGGATTGACGCCAACCTACATGATATCCGCTTTGTTGAAGATGATTGGGA
>CAWUUC010000136.1:0-2614 GCA_963924905.1 uncultured Paracoccaceae bacterium | reverse complement strand
TTACAAAAAGATGTCCACCCATTGCGCGATCAAGGTTCGCTGTAGTGCGCGCGCCCTTTTTGTCCACGCAGTCCCACCTTCTGGCCTTTCGCGCTGAGAGATAGGAACAGCAGCGCGGCGCGCAAGATCGGCACTGAATATGGCAAAGACTAGGGTTTGCTGGTTGGACTTGCGGATATACCCTGCAAGGGCGGATACAAAGTTCAAGGTTCCGCTTTTTGCCAGTATCTGGATGTCGTCCGCCCGTTTCTCTTTGCCGTCTGGCCCAGTCACATTTGAACTGCGTAGCAATTCGATCAACATCTCACCATTGGGGCTCTTTGGCGCGCCAGATAAGATTTTAACCAGATCAATCGCCGTGGTTTGCGACCCCTTGCCCAGACCTGAATGATCCCCAAAAATGGCTGTCACGCCATAGGTGACGCGTGCCCATTCTGTCATCACTTGGGCAGATTGCCTCAAACTCGCCTGCCCACTTGCAGCAAGCCCAATCGCCTCTGCTGTGATATTCGTGGAATATCGCAGCATATCTTTCAGGATCGCTGACAAGGGCGCACTGCGGCTTTCGGTCAAAACTTCGGCGGTTTCTGGCAGGACTTGGATGGCGACGGCATCGGGCAAGCGCAGCCCTTGCGCCGCGCAGAGCGTTTGGAAAACTTCGCTTGCATAACGTCCAGGTTTGCGAACGGGCAACCAACGACTACCCCCTTTGCCGAGGGATGGGGCGGCAACTGTCCAACGCTCTTTTGGACCTTTACCTTCGTATAAAAATAGGGGCGTTTCGCGCGCGACAATCCCAACCTCAATGCTGCGCAGTTTCGGATTGTGGCGGGCACCTTCGGCGTTCATCTCGCTCTGCCAAGCGCCATCGGTCAGTGTCCAAACAAAATTCGCCCGATTGAAATTCAACATAAGTCCGCTGATCGCAGGGTTATATCCAACATGAACAGGCTGATCATCGGCAATTCTATCTTGATAAGGCAACGCTGCCTCATAATATAAAAAGCGCCCCGTAATCTCGCGCAGCCCCAATTGGCCCAAGGCGGCCGCTATATCGCCCATACGATCAGTATCCAGCGTTGGATCGCCCCCCCCGGTCAGGATCAGATCCCCTTCAAAAACTGTCCCTCGCTGATTTCCAACAGCCAAAATCTGCGTCCGAAACTGGTGATCAGCCCCCAAACGCGACAGCGCAAATAAGGCTGTCACCGCCTTTGTCACAGAGGCAGGGGCCATCCCCATATCCATATTATGCGCGGCTAAAATCGCGCCCGTCTGTGGATCCGCTACCAAATAGCTCACGGCCCCGCCCAGCTTGGCCGCCTTGATCATCTCTGCAGCATCATCCTTTGGCATAGGTCGTGGTTTTGGCCGCTGCGCCCAAACAGGTGCAGCCCATGTGGCCAGTATTCCCGCAATCATCGCGCGCCGTGTTTGCATTCGTATCTCCTTTGCTTTCGCATTGGTCCAAATACCTCGGGGGTCAGGGGGCAGTGCCCCCCACCTGCCATTGCCCACGTGCCCGAATGGCGCTGGAGGACGCATCATTCAGCGGCATATTTACAAAACACCAGGCCGGCGCCACACGAAGCCGTTCCCCGCGCGCGACACGATTGACCCGAAAGGCCCGTGCCGCCACCGACAGTCGCGCCGCCACCCCCCAACCGGGTCTTGCAAAAACACCCACAGGCACAAGGCGCAAAATATCGCGCCAGCGATCCCATTTGTGAAATTGCACTAAATTGTCGGCCCCCATCAACCAAACAAACTGCACATCAGGATAGATTGCCTTCAAGGCTTTGATGGTCGCGGCGGTCGTGCGCGTGCCCAAATCGGATTCAAGATCAGTGATCACAACACGCGGATGATCCATCACCTGGCGCGCCCGCGCCAAACGTTCGACCATCGGCGCAGGCTGCCGCGCCTTTAAGGGATTGCCAGGCGTGACCAACCACCAGACTTGGTCCAGCCCCATCTGCTTGATCGCCTCTTGGGTCAAATGCACATGCCCCTCATGCGCGGGATCAAACGACCCCCCGAACAGGCCAATGACCATGCCCTTGCTTGCGATTGGAAAACCCTGTCTCATACACCCATCGCTAAAGCATCTTTTTCTGCGGTTGGAGTGTTATTTTGATGATTTTCCCCCAAGATCCGAAAATTGACATCGGAACAGACGGATTTGACACCACAGATCAGCATGGGCGCCTGCTTGACCTGTTGGGACGCAAAGAATTTGGCCAGCGCCTGACAGATATTGTTGATCGAATAGAACAACCCCTTGTCATCGCGCTGGACGGGGAATGGGGCAGTGGCAAGTCGCATTTCCTGAAGCTGTGGGCGGGGGCGCATAAGTTGGAATTGGGCGGCAAGGCCGAAGTGATCCATTTTGACGCGTTTGAGCACGATTTTTTGGATGATCCGCTTGTCAGTTTGGTCGCCAAACTGGCAAAAGAAGCACCCAAACGCGGTTTGGCTGTCAATGCCATGAACAAGGTCAAAACTGCCGCTGCCCCATTCCTAAAAATGGGCGCGCGCATTGGGCTTGCGGTCGCGACTGCGGGCGGTGCGGAATTGGTCGGCGCAATTGGGGATGCCGCAATTGGGGCAATCG
>CAWUUC010000135.1:0-3801 GCA_963924905.1 uncultured Paracoccaceae bacterium | reverse complement strand
GAAAGGCGCGGATCAGTGTGGCCGCTTTGGCCGATGTTTATATTCCCATTGCGGCGCGCCGCATGGGCGAGGCTTGGAACGAAGACGAGATGACATGGATGGACGTGTCGATCGGGGTGGGGCGATTGCAAAGCCTTTTGCGCGAGATTGGCGCAGCTTGGGTGGCGGATCAGGCGGGCGACACGGGACATGGCACTGTCATGTTCATTGTGCCAGACCGCGAACAGCACACCTTGGGGCCAATGGTGGCCACGGGTCAGTTGCGCCGTTATGGAGTTTCAGTTTGCCTAAGAATTGCGCCAAGTCATGCGGAAATGCGCAATTTGATGGCATCGCGGCGTTTCGACGGCGTGATGATTTCGGTCTCGACGCGCGACAAACTGGAAACTGTGGCAAAGACAGTTCAATTCCTAAGAACGCTAACGACCCATAAGATGCCAATTATCGTTGGTGGGGCGGTGATGGCAAAGGCTGAAGATATTGCGTCATATACGGGTGCTGACTTCTCTTCAAATGATGTCGGTGCCGCACTAGAGGTGATGGGCTTGAAATTCGACGCCTTTTGCGTGTTAAAACGCGCGTAACACACCGCTATCCCAGTCCATGGGTAGGGCGGCAAGAATGGCAGAGCGACTGTGAATACTGATACGAAGCATTTTCTGACGGGCACAGGGTTGCCGTTGATCGATCCGGAGTTGTTGTCCGAGATCGTGTCGACGGCTGCCGATATTTCGCTGCTTATTGCCAATGACCGACGGATTGTCAGTGTGATGGTCAATCCCAGCCATCCGGCCTTTGGCGGTCTTGCCGTCTGGGTTGGCAAATATCTGAGCGAGGTTGTTGAAGAAGAAAGCTATGCCAAACTGATCAAACGATTTGAGGCGGTCGCCAAGCCTGGATCGAAATATTTGGCTGTCGAAATAAACCACAGCGATCAGGCCATGTGGGAATTTCCAGTCCGATATTCGATGCATAACATCGGGGCGGATGGCTCGGTTTTGATGATGGGCCGCGATATGCGGCCTTTGGCAGAAATGCAGCAACAACTGGTAATGGCGCAATTCGCACTTGAGCGCGACTACGAGGCGCAGCGCGAAATGGACACGCGCTATCGGGTGTTGATGGAGGCGACGCGTGATGCGGTGATCCTTGTTGCGATGAATACGGGGCGGATTGCCGATTTGAACGCCACGGCCGCTGTTATGCTGGGCGGATCGCGCCAAGACTTGGTGGGCGCGGCTATTGCCCAAGAATTCGAAGGTCGTCGCCGTGGCGAGTTTTTGGAAAACCTTTCCAACATCGCGTCGGCAGATTCGGTCAGTCCGATTGATTTGGTGGCGCGAAGGTCACAGCGTAAGGTGCGGGTTATTCCAAAACTGTTTCGCGCCGCGGGCGAACGGTTGATGCTCTGTCGTATAGAGGCCCCCGAAGCTGCAAATTCCATCGCGGCAAAAACCAATGAGAACCTTGAACGCCTGTTCCACGAGGGCGTCGATGGCATTGTTTTCTTGGATCATGAGGGGGTTATCACCTCTGCCAATGACGCGTTTTTGAAATTGACCGACAGCACGCATTTGGCCAGCGTGCGTGGGCGGTCATTGGCGGATTTTCTGGCCCGTGGCGGCGTTGATCTGCGGGTTTTGTTGGACAATGCGCGGCGCGCACGTCAATTGCGGGTCTATGCAACGCGCATCACCAGTGAATTTAACGGCGAAGTGGCAGTGGAAATATCTGCGACCTATCTGACTGACAGCCCAAATCCTGGCTTTGGTTTGGTGATCCGCGATTCGAGCCGTTCTGAAATGCTGCGCCGCCCTGGGTTTTCGGGGGGCGAAGATGGAATGCGAAGTGTCATGGAGCTGGTCGGCTCGTCACCGCTGAAAGAAATTGTGGCTGAAACGGCGGATGTGGTGGAAAAAATGTGTATCCAAACCGCAGTTGATCTGACCCGCAACAACCGTGTGGCGGCGGCGGAAATGCTGGGCCTTTCCCGGCAATCCCTTTATGTAAAATTGCGGAAATTTGGTCTTCTCAGCAAGGAAGACGAGTAGAACCATCTTAGTTTTGCAGGCAAATGCACCCATCTGTGGGCCATTTTTTACCGTTTGCAGGGTGGGTGCGATCTGTCACAGCTTGAATTGATCGGCGTCCCCATTTTGTGCTTGCTCGACTCAGAAATGTAATGTTTAGTTTACACATGAGTGTATATGAAAACTTACATACCCCCGCGTATCCCCAGCCCAAAGCCGCTTTGGAGCTGATAAAACCTATCACTTGGTTTCCCCCGATGTGGGCCTATCTTTGCGGCATCGTTTCGGCGGGTGTCTCGCCTGTGGGGTCATGGCCACTGGTTCTTTTGGGTGTGTTTTTGGCCGGTCCCGTTGTTTGCGGGATGAGCCAAGCAGCCAATGACTGGTGTGACCGTCATGTGGACGCGGTTAATGAACCCAATCGTCCCATCCCTTCGGGGCGAATTCCGGGGCGTTGGGGGCTGTGGATCGCGCTGTTTATGTCGGTTGTATCTTTGGCCTTGGGCTGGCTTTTGGGACCATGGGGCTTTGCGGCAACTGTCGTCGGGGTGCTGGCGGCTTGGGCCTATTCGGCCGAACCTGTGCGGCTTAAACGCTCTGGTTGGTGGGGGCCAGGCTTGGTGGGCCTGTGCTATGAGGGGCTGCCTTGGTTCACAGGTGCAGCTGTTTTGTCGCAAACCATGCCCAGTTTTCCTGTCGTCGCAATGGCGCTGCTTTATGCTTTTGGCGCGCATGGGATTATGACATTGAATGATTTCAAGGCCCTAGAGGGTGACCGCCAGCACGGCGTGCGGTCCTTGCCCGTGACATTAGGTCCAGAGGTTGCTGCAAAAGTTGCCTGCACGGTGATGGGATTGGCGCAGGCGATTGTGATTGCGCTTTTGTTTATTTGGGATCGTCCGATCCACGCGATTTTTGTCGGATTACTGTTGTTTTGGCAAATCCGATGCATGGCGCGTTTGTTGACCGATCCAAAAGGATTGGCACCTTGGTACAATGCAACGGGGGTTGGAATGTATGTCAGCGGTATGATGATTACGGCTTTTGCCATTCGGACATTGGAGATGACGCCATGAAACATCTGTCTTGGCTATCGATCTTTCGGCTTGGCTTGGTGCAGCTGTGTTTGGGGGCGGTTGTGGTGTTGACCACATCGACGCTGAATCGTTTGATGGTTGTTGAACTGGCCTTGCCTGCGGTTTTGCCCGGTCTTTTGGTGGGGCTGCATTACGCGGTACAAATGACGCGGCCCAATTGGGGATTTTTGTCCGACAGCGGCGGCAATCGCACGAAATTCATCGTTTTGGGGATGATTTTTTTGGCCTTGGGTGGGTTTTTGGCAGCCTTTGGATTTGTGGTCATGGCAACAG
The DNA here is from genome assembly GCA_963924905.1 of uncultured Paracoccaceae bacterium. Taxonomy (GTDB): domain Bacteria; phylum Pseudomonadota; class Alphaproteobacteria; order Rhodobacterales; family Rhodobacteraceae; genus Cypionkella. Next base: position 401 of record CAWUUC010000135.1, on the reverse strand, counting down.
CTTATTGGATGGGGTTGGCGCTGTCTTTTGTGGCCTATGTGATGATCGGGTTGGGGGTTGGGGCCTCTGGCACATCGTTGCTTGCGCTTTTGGCAACGGCAACCCATCCTCAGCGCCGTGCAGCGGCTGCCACGATCACCTGGTTGATGATGATTTTCGGCATCGCGGTGACGGCAACGATTGTGGGAAAAATGCTAGATCCCTATTCGCCCGAACGTTTGCTTGAAATTGTGGCAGGTGTGGGTGTCATCGTGGTCTTGGTCACCATGCTGGCAATTTGGGGGATTGAACGGCGTCACGGCGGTGCGCATGAACCCAAATCAGCCCCCCAATCCTTTGCCAAAGGCATGGCTGAGATTTGGGCCGAACGACGCGCGCGCAATTTCACCATCTTTATCTTT
>CAWUUC010000134.1:0-4093 GCA_963924905.1 uncultured Paracoccaceae bacterium | reverse complement strand
TGTTGGAAAACGCTCGATCAATACACTGTTATCATGGCGGTGCAATTCGACCTGTGCGATATCATTCACATTGGCATTGAACGGACCACCGTCCAGTCGGATCATCCCCTTATCACCTTGGAATGTCACTATTTGCCGATTGTAAAGCCGCGTCGATGTCATTGACCCATAGGTGAACTTGCCATGCGGGCCATCCATAATGGCGGCCACTTGGGCATGGGTGTCAACGCCGCCCTCAAACAAAATCCGCGCTGACAGATCCACTGATTCCGAGGATGTAACAAAGCGCGCTGAGCCGAAATTATAAACCCCGATATCCCGCAAAGAACCGCCCCCCGTTTCGGGGCGGCTGCGGATATTTTCAGGATCGGTCATATTGAATGAAAAGGCTGCATCGACATGGCGCAATTGACCAATTTCGCCCGCCTCTAACCATTCTTTGGCGCGGATCCATTGGGGATGATGCACGATCATATAGGCTTCAGCGGCCAAAACACCTGCTGCATCGCGCGCAGCTATGATCTGGTCAATTTCTGACGCCTGCATCGCAATCGGCTTTTCTGTCAAAACGTGTTTGCCCGCTGCAATCGCCTTTAGCGTCCATTCCACATGCATATGGTTGGGCAACGGAATATAGACCACATCAATCGAAGGATCAGCCAACAGCGCGTCATAGCTGGTATGAACCGTTAAATGGGGGGCAAATGCCTGAAATCCTGCCGCTTTTGCGACATCTGATGTGGCAAGTGCCGCCAATTCCGCACCATGGGACGCGTGAATGGCTGGCCCCATATGTTCGCGCGCAAAGTTTGACGCCCCCAAAATGCCCCAACGAATTGATGTCATGATAACCCCTCCCTCTTTGGCGCTAACCTAGCGCGGCAAAAGGACAGGCGCTAGGTGGTTTTCGGCTTTCGACGCAAAAGACTGCCCAAGAGGACCAATAAATACGTCATATCCAAAATCGCCAAAGTCTGCCAAGGATAACTTAGTAAGGCGGCCACAAGCACGACAAAACCAAGAACGACGAAACTCACCGCCTCGGTCTTGAAACTGATTTTTTTGAACGAAGGGGTGGGAAACCGGGCGACCATCAACCCCCCGCACAGCGCCATCCACAGCGCAATGGCTGCCGGGGCCACGGGCACGCCGTGATCCAGCGCATTCGTCAAAAAGATCGGCGCCAAGACCAACATCGCCCCCATGGGCGATGGCACACCTTGAAAGTTCGTGCTGTCGCGGTCTGGATCACGCGTGCCGACATTGAACCGCGCCAAACGCAACAGGCAAGCCACCGTATAGACCAAGGCTGCAATCCATCCTTCGGCGCGCAAATCTTGCAGCGCCCATAGATAGATCACCAATCCCGGGGCCACCCCAAAATTCACAAAATCGCACAAACTGTCTAATTCCGCACCGATCTCACTTTCGGATTTCAACAGCCGCGCCAAACGACCATCCAAACCATCCATCACTGCCGCGACGATAATCAGCGCCACGGCAAAGCCAAATCGCCCTTCGATCGCAAATCGCACCGCCGTCAGCCCCGCACAAAGGGCACCGACCGTGACGAAATTGGGCAGCAATTGCCAAAGATTGGTTTTACGGCGCGCGGGTTCGGTCATTCGATGACAGCACTGCGGCGCAATAGATCGCGGTCCAATTCGGCCAAGACTGTTTCACCCGCAACCATATTTTGTCCAATCGCCACAATAGGTTCGACACCATCTGGCAAATAAACATCCAAACGAGAGCCAAAGCGGATCAAACCAAACCGTTCGCCCGTGCGTAAGGTTTGCCCCTCTTGGACAAAGGGGACAATACGGCGCGCCACCAGACCCGCGATTTGCACGACGACCAACTGACGCCCACCTTCTATTTCAAACAAAAGCGAATTGCGTTCGTTGTCGCTCGAAGCTTTGTCCAACGAGGCATTGAAAAATTTGCCCGCGCGATAAGACATTTTGACCAGTTTGCCCGCAATCGGGGCACGGTTCACATGGCAGTTAAATACCGACATAAACACCGAAACGCGCAACAATGGCGCATCCCCTGCCCCCAATTCAGGCGGCGGAACGGCGCGTTCGATCAAAGAAACCACCCCATCCGCGGGCGAAACAATGAGCCCCCGCGCCTGTGGCACGGCACGTTTGGGGTCGCGAAAAAAGTAATAGCACCAGACAGTTAAACCAACACCGACCCAACCCAGAGGGTCCCAAATCATGAACAAAACCAAGGTAATTGCAGCAAAAATCCCGACAAAACGATATCCCTCGCGGTGCATCGGTTTGACGAATGTATCCAGCATATTCATGGTATCAGCCCTTTTTTATCTGGCCTCTACTTATGCGTTGTGATGGCGCGGCGCAACAGGGCGCCGCGCAATTTGGATCAAGCGGGAACCGACATACCCTTGGTCTTGGCCAATTCGCGCATCCGTTCTTGCAGTTTTTCAAACGCGCGCACTTCGATTTGGCGGATACGCTCGCGCGACACAGAATAGCTTTCGGACAATTCTTCTAACGTGATCGGCGTTTCCGAAAGGCGGCGTTTGACAAGCACATCCTTTTCGCGATCATTGAGCGCCGACATTGCCTGCATCAACAAGGCATGGCGGGTTTCAAATTCATCGCGCGCCTCATAATCGGCGGCTTGGTCGCTGTCTTCGTCTTCCAGCCAATCTTGCCATTGGGTCGTGCTGTCGCCGTCTGATCCAACGGTGACATTCAAACTGGCATCCCCCCCCGACAGGCGGCGGTTCATATCAACGACTTCGGATTCCGAAACATTCAGTTCGGTTGCAATGCGCGCCAGATTTTCGGGGCGCAAATCACCCTCTTCCAAAGCGCCCACTTTGGCCTTGGCCTTACGCAGATTGAAAAACAACTTTTTTTGGGCCGAGGTGGTGCCCATTTTGACCAGAGACCAAGACCGCAGAATATATTCCTGAATAGACGCCCTGATCCACCACATCGCATAGGTGGCCAAACGGAACCCCTTTTCAGGGTCAAAACGTTTGACCGCCTGCATCAGGCCAACATTCGCCTCTGAGATGACTTCGGATTGGGGCAGACCATAGCCACGATAACCCATCGCAATCTTGGCGGCCAAACGCAAATGCGAGGTCACCATTTGATGGGCCGCGTTGCTGTCTTGGTGGTCAACCCACCGTTTGGCCAGCATATATTCTTCTTCAGGTTCCAGCATCGGGAACTTGCGGATTTCTTGCATATAGCGGTTTAGCCCCTGTTCGGGACTTGGGGCTGGTAGATTTGCATAGGTGCTCATTTTGACGCTCCTGTTGATTATCCGATGCGATTGCGCCCTCGGACAGATAGAAAATATGTTTGCTTCAGCCGCTGTTCAAGATCAGCATATATTCTTTAACGGCAGGTAATCATCTTTCCGCCGCATCCAAGATTTATGTCAAACCGATCACGCAGGCGTTATAACTTGGATTAAGCGGGCCATATCATCGGGCAAATCCGAGGTGAATTCCATCCATTCGCCCGTCACGGGATGTTCAAAACCCAGACTTGCGGCGTGCAATGCCTGACGGGGGAAATCATTGCCAAAATCCGCCCCTGCGCCAAAGGTTTTGGGTGACAGCTTACGTTTGCCGCCATAGGTCTGATCGCCCAGCAATCCATGCCCCGCGTAGGCCATATGCACGCGGATTTGATGGGTCCGCCCCGTTTCCAACCAACATTCAACCAAACTGGCACCATCGGCAAAACTGTCGATCATCCGCACGCGGGTCACCGCATGACGGCCTTGATCCCAAACCACAGCTTGGCGCTGACGGTCGGTTTTATGCCGCGCCAAATGCGTGGCGATTTTTAAGATGCCCCCCGCCTCAAAGGTGATGCCGCGCAGACCGCGAATGCGCGGATCATAGGCCGATGGCACGCCATTGACGACCGCCAGATAGTGACGCTTAACGCTATGCTGTTCAAATTGGGCGGCCAAGGCATGATGGGCGCGATCAGTTTTGGCCACAACCAAAAGACCCGTTGTATCCTTATCAATTCGGTGAACAATTCCGGGGCGGCGCATCCCACCGATACCCGACAAAGTATCTGCACAATGAAAC
>CAWUUC010000133.1:0-2739 GCA_963924905.1 uncultured Paracoccaceae bacterium | reverse complement strand
ACTGTTAATATGGCAAATAACGCAAAAACTTTAGCAGTTTTGAACATAATGGGCTTACTTTCCGAATTTTTTTCCTGTCAAAAAGCTATAGGTAAACAAAAGAGATCCCTCAAGTTATAAAAGCGTTCAAAAAACTCATGAAAAATATCGAAGAGCATTACCCACAATTAAAAATGTAAAAACAACAAAAAGAAACCCAGCCAAAAGGGCTGGGCCAGTCTTACAGGGAGGTAGCTTATAGTAGCACATTTTGGGGCCTATACTCGGGTCATAACTAAATCTTTGGGCGTGTATGGTTTTTTGGCAACGCTTTGGGTTGAGCGTGAAAAAAGGCCGGGCACAAGGCCCGGCCAGGTCCAACAGGGAGGTGCCTTGTCATAACCCCGACAAGGCGAGGGGAACCGAACTCTAGTGTGCATAACCCCTGATTGCGTCAGAATTACGAAACAATCATGACATTTTGTCTATGCAACCAGTCTGTAGCCACCGCTTTCTGTCACCAAAAGGCGTGCGTTTGATGGGTCTGCTTCGATTTTTTGACGCAGACGGTAAATATGGGTTTCCAGCGTATGGGTTGTCACACCTGCATTATATCCCCAAACCTCATGCAGCAAAACATCGCGGGCAACCACGGCTGATTGTGCGCGGTAAAGGTATTTTAGAATATTCGTTTCCTTTTCCGTCAAACGCACCTTTTTGTCTTTTGCGTCCAACAACAGTTTTTGTGCGGGTTTGAACGTGTAATGGCCCAATTGAAACACAGCGTCCTCGGATTGCTCGTGCTGGCGCAATTGGGCGCGGATACGGGCCAAAAGGACGGGAAATTTAAACGGTTTGGCCACATAATCATTCGCACCAGAATCCAGACCCAAGATTGTATCTGAATCTGTGTCATGGCCCGTCAACATCATGATCGGGCTTTTGACGCCTGATTTCCGCATACGGCGGCACAATTCGCGTCCGTCCGTGTCAGGAAGATCTACATCCAATACAATCAAATCAAACAAACTTTGCTTGATTTTTTCGATCACATCCGCGCCATTCGCCGCTTCATAGACATCGAATTCTTCGGTCATAAGCAATTGCTCGCCCAAAGCTTCACGCAGATCGTCGTCATCATCGACCAAAAGGATTTTGCGCAGATTTGCCATGTTACATCTCCGATGTTTCGTCTTTGGATATAGATGGGGCTTTGCTGCCGCAGCTGCAAGATTTGCACCTATTCCCTCACGCGGTCGTGTCGATTTTGACGGTTTTGTTTCAGGTTTTGGTAATTTACCCTATATCAGATGTCAAAACTGACATGATTGGATAAGCTATGAAGCCGCTGGATTTGGTTGTGAACCGCTGGGGCGCAAGGTTTTTGGGGCGGCGATTTGCCTGTTCAATAGGCCGTGGCGGTATGACGGGGCAAAAACGCGAAGGAGATGGGGCAAGTCCGATCGGTACGCATCGCGTGATTGGGATGCTGTATCGGGCTGACCGTATGACGCGCCCCGCAGATTGGGCGCGCCCGATTGGTCCGTTTGATCTTTGGTCTGATGATCCGCGCGATCCCGATTACAATCTGCCTGTGCGCACGCCACACGTCTTTGGACATGAGGCACTGTTTCGATCTGATCCGCTGTATGATTTGATTTTGCTGACAGATTGGAATTGGCCACACGCCGACGCAGGTCATGGATCGGCGATCTTTCTTCATCAATGGCGCAGACCGCGTTACCCCACGGCGGGTTGCATTGCCTTTTCCCGTCAAGATTTGCTCTGGATTGCAGCGCGTTTGCAGCCACAATCAAGGGTAATTATTCGCGGATAATTAGGTCCGGATCGGTCTTGCACCAAAAATAGCAGAACCGACACGAATATGGGTGGCCCCATGGGCGATTGCGCTGGCGAAATCACTGCTCATGCCCATCGACAACCCTGCTATGCCGTTTCGGGCGGCCATCTTTGCAAGGGCATCAAAATGCGGATCCGATGGTTCACCGTCGGGTGGAATGCACATCAGCCCAAAGATCGGTAAATCTAAATTGCGGCAACGCACCAAGAATGCGTCCAAATCATCTGGCAGAACACCCGCTTTCTGCGGCTCAGCCCCTGTATTGACTTGGACGAATAGCTGCGGGCAGGTGCCCCGCTCTTGCACCAATCGCGCCAGTTTTTCTGCCAAGGAATCGCGGTCGACGCTGTGGATCGCGTCAAACAGATCTAGGGCTTGTTTGGCCTTGTTGGTTTGCAGCGGGCCTACCATATGCACGGCCACATCGGGAAAGTCTGCGCGCAAATCGGGCCATTTAGCCGCCGATTCTTGCACATAGTTTTCGCCATAAACACGGTGCCCAGATGTCAGAACTGCCAAGAGCCGATCCATCGGTTGCAGTTTTGACACCGCAAGCAGCGTCACATCATCTGGATTGCGGTTCGCGGCCAGACAGGCTGTTGCTGCGGCAGTTTTGATTTCTTGCAAGGACATCGCACACCTTTTTGTCGATTTTCAGCACAATAGCCCCAAAAAGAAAAGAGCGGGCACAAGGCCCGCTCTTTCCAAAGTAAGATGTTCTAAGATTAGAACTCCATCGCTGCGCCAACAAAGGCGTCTTCAGAGTAGTTCACGCCAGCTGCCAAGGACAAACCGCCGCCCAAGTCATAGCCAGCTTCCAAAGCCCATGCTTCGCCATCGTCGGTCGAAACGTCGATCGACATGCCGTTCGCTGCATAACCCAACGAGATGTCCCATGC
>CAWUUC010000132.1:0-4590 GCA_963924905.1 uncultured Paracoccaceae bacterium | reverse complement strand
AGGTCAGGGCATCTATGCCTATGTCACCTTGATGGGGGGCGAGACACCATCGCCCGAATTGCGCAAAGAATTAGAAAATTGGGTCCGCACTGAAATCGGCCCTATTGCCAAGCCTGACCTTATTCAATGGGCTCCTGGCTTGCCAAAAACACGTTCTGGCAAAATCATGCGCCGCATTTTGCGCAAGATTGCCGAGAACGACTTTGGCAGCCTTGGCGACACATCGACCCTCGCCGATCCGTCGGTGGTGGACGACCTTATCAGCAACCGAATGAATCGGAGCTGATCAACTATCCGCGCAAGCGGTAAACTTGGCGGCGTTCGGGAGAGGAACGCAGCCATCACAACAAGGGAGAAGCACTCATGGCCGATCAAAAATCGTCCAATGCCTATTGGAGCGCTAACATCCGCATCATCAGCTATTGCTTGGTGATTTGGTTTATGGCGTCTTTCGGATTTGGCATCATACTGCGCCCACTTCTATCGGGCATCGCGATCGGGGGCACTGACCTCGGCTTTTGGTTCGCTCAGCAAGGGTCGATCCTTGTTTTCCTTGCGTTGATCTTCTTTTACGCATGGAAAATGAATCAGATCGACGCCGAGCATGGCGTTGAAGAATAAGGGAGCGAATGCATGGATCAATTTACCCTTAATCTAATCGTTGTGGGCGCAACCTTCGCGCTCTACATCGGTATCGCGATCTGGGCTCGCGCAAGCACAACGGCAGAGTTTTATGCCGCAGGCCAAGGCGTTAATCCGGTTTTGAACGGTATGGCTACGGCCGCGGACTGGATGTCGGCTGCGTCGTTTATTTCGATGGCAGGTTTGATTGCTGCTGTCGGCTATGGCAACTCAACCTATCTTATGGGTTGGACAGGCGGCTATGTTCTGCTGGCCCTTTTGCTGGCCCCTTACTTGCGTAAGTTTGGCAAATACACTGTGCCGCAATTCATTGGTGATCGCTTCTACAGCCAAGGCGCACGCATGGTTGCAGTCGTGTCATTGATCATCATCTCGGTGACCTATGTTATCGGCCAGATGACGGGTGCAGGCGTTGCCTTCTCGCGTTTCTTGGAAGTTAGCAGCTCGACCGGTCTTTATATCGCGTCAGCGGTTGTGTTCATCTACGCCGTTTTGGGCGGGATGAAAGGCATCACCTATACCCAAGTTGCGCAATATGTCGTCTTGATCATCGCATATACCATTCCTGCGGTGTTTATTTCGTTGCAACTGACGGGCAACCCGATCCCAGGCCTGGGCCTGTTCTCGACCCACACTGAATCCGGTCTGCCTTTGTTGGCAAAGCTGGACGGTTTGGTCACCGAACTTGGTTTCACCGATTATACCAACCTGCACGGCTCGACCTTTAATATGTTCTTGTTCACCGTCTCTTTGATGATCGGTACTGCAGGTCTGCCACATGTCATCATCCGCTTCTTCACCGTTCCTAAGGTGGCTGATGCGCGTTGGTCGGCAGGTTGGGCACTGGTCTTTATCGCACTCTTGTATCTGACGGCACCTGCCGTGGGCGCAATGGCGCGTTTGAACATCATCGATACGATCTATCCACAAGGCACCCAAACCGAAGCCGTTCTTTACGAAGAGCGTCCCGATTGGATGCGCACATGGGAAGTCACCGGTCTGTTGAAGTTCGAAGACAAAAATGGCGACGGCCGTATCCAGTATTACAACGACAAATCCGAAGGCTTTAAGGCCACCGCGGACGAGCGTGGTTGGGCTGGCAACGAGTTCACCTTTAACAACGACATCCTTGTTTTGGCGAACCCTGAAATCGCACAGCTTCCAGGTTGGGTTATCGCTTTGATCGCCGCTGGCGGTTTGGCGGCAGCTCTTTCCACGGCGGCTGGTCTGTTGTTGGCGATTTCTTCCGCCATCAGCCATGACGTGATCAAGGACTACCTGAACCCGAATATCTCGGAAAAAGGCGAATTGTTGGCGGCACGTATCTCGATGGCCGGTGCCATCGCGGTTGCAACCTTCCTTGGTCTGAACCCTCCAGGCTTTGCGGCACAAACCGTGGCACTTGCCTTTGGTCTGGCAGCAGCAACGATCTTCCCTGCATTGATGATGGGCATCTTCTCTAAGCGCATCAACTCGTCTGGGGCGACCTTTGGTATGTTGGCTGGTCTGATCGTGACCTGCCTTTACCTGTTCACCTACTTGGGTTGGTTCTTCCTGCCCGGCACCAATATGATGGAAAATATTCCAGCCAACTATCTGTTCGGCATTCCGCCAGCAGCCTTTGGTCCAATCGGTGCTTTGGTGAACTTTGGGGTCGCTTATGTGGTGTCCAGCATGACCGCTGCACCACCTAAAGAGATCCAAGACCTTGTGGAATCGATCCGTATTCCAAAAGGTGCTGGCAAAGCACAAGCACACTAAGTAACCTGAACGCCCCCGATTGACTGATCGGGGGCGTTTTCTCATATTAAAAGGCCCACACCATGTTGCTTGATTTTATCGCTGTGTTTTGTGTGGGAGGTGGCGTTGCAGGAATTGTCCTGCTGCTGCGCAAAATTTTCAAAGATCGTATGCCGAAATGGACCCTGCCCGCCGCAATTGGTGCAGGGATGTTGATCTTTTCGATCTGGAACGAATATACGTGGTTCGACCGCAGCATTAGCGCACAGCCCGAAAGCACGACGCTTTTGCTGGCCCCACGCGATGTGTCGCCTATTCGCCCTTGGACCTATTTGATCCCGCCTGTATCGCGCTATTTGGCGCTAGATGGATCGACGATGTTCACCTCAAAGGTGGACCCTGCCTTTCGACAAGCAGATTTGATGTTTGTTGAACGCTGGGTTGGCACAAAACGCTTGTCGGTGGCAATAGATTGTAAATCTTTGCGCCGCGCCGATCTAACCGAGGGGGCGATCCTTTCCCCCGAAGGCGTATTGACGGGGTCCAGTTGGATTGCAGCGACGGTCGATGACCCGCTGCTAGTCGCTGCCTGCGACGCGGCCTAATCTAAGACGACTGTCTTGGGGTTGCCAGGCAAGGACACCTCAAGCAATTGCAAATCCTTTGTGCAATCGCTGTATCTGGTGGCCAATTCAGGCGGGATGACAAAGGCATCACCGACCTCTAGGCGATAAGGGTCTTTGCCTTCGCCTTCCAATGTCATGGCCCCTGCGATAACAAAGCCGAACAAAATATCACCCTGATGCTTGGTCCAAGGTGCCAGACCAGTTGACCGCGCCACCATGACCGAAGCCACACCTTTGGTATTCTCATTGATCAAAGTATCGCGTGCCTCAAACCCAGGGATACGGTAGGGCGCAAAAACGCCATCCCGCGCCAAGGAATGCACAAAACGCTGCCCCTCCCATTCGCGGTCAGGCCGCAGATGTGGTGTGGGCAGCATCATCTCGTGGTCAATTTCGGTAATGTGATCGGCAGGCACGCCGATTTCGACCACCTGCACGCCTTCGGAATGCAGCACTTTATGGCGAATACCGGGGGGTTGGATAAAACAATCGCCTGCCTCAATCCGCAAGATACCGCCCTGGTCTTCGTATAAAACATCTACCCAGCCCGCGACGCAAAAGATCAACTGAAACCCGACTTTGTGAAAATGCACCATGTCAGGCACAGGCCCATCTGGCACCCGAATATGGCTGGCAATCATCGCCCCCCCAAGGCGCGTTGGGATCAAGTCACGATATTCCATCCCCGCACGCCCAATCACCCAAGGCGCTTGATCTGCCAAACGACGCACCACAAAGGCGTGTTCGGTATTGGGCAAAATGAGGGGCGGGTTCAGATCATCAATTTCAATGCGGGTGCCATTGGGCGCGGTCAAAACCCGCGCCCCATTTGCAAATCGCTCGGGATCTTCGGTTAAAATCCGCAATGTGCCAGCAGGTTCTGCCGCGCCCTTTTCAATCCTGACCCGCAAACCGTGGCCTGATAAGACCGCCACCTCGGGGTTATCGGCGGGATAAATCATATCCAACCTCATCCCCAAAATCTTGGTATAAAAGGGTAAATCATCGCGCAGTTCCTGCGTTGGCAACCGAATTTCTGCCCGTGTCTCGCCCATAGTGTCACCCCCAAATTTCGCGCAGATTGCGGCGCGGGCAAAGAATTTACAAGCCACCCAAGTCGCAAAGACACAAACCACATCTTGCGGGTAGGAAAAATTACGTTACGCATAGGAACGGCCCAAAGGAGAAAATTATGGACGAATTACGCCAAGACACCGCTCGCCAAGCCGCGCTGGACTATCACGAATTCCCAAAACCTGGGAAATTGGAAATCCGCGCAACAAAACCCTTGGCTAATGGGCGTGATCTTGCGCGGGCCTATTCGCCTGGGGTGGCCGAAGCCTGTCTTGAAATCAAAGCTGACCCCACAACGGCGCGCCGCTATACATCGCGCGGCAATCTTGTGGCCGTTGTGACCAATGGAACGGCCGTTTTGGGTCTTGGCAATATTGGCGCGCTGGCGTCCAAGCCCGTGATGGAAGGCAAGGCGGTTTTGTTTAAGAAGTTCGCCAATATCGACTGTTTTGATATCGAATTGAATGAACCAGACCCTTATAAGTTGGCCGATATCGTCTGCGCGCTA
>CAWUUC010000131.1:0-5740 GCA_963924905.1 uncultured Paracoccaceae bacterium | reverse complement strand
TCGCGGTTGAAATCCATCCCAGAGGTGGAGCGCGTTTTTTCCACCTCGGGGCGGTTTGATTTGCTGTTGCAGGTGGCCACGGCCAATACGCGGGTTTTAGATGATGTCTTAGATCACATTGGGGGACTGACGGGGGTGAAGTCATCCGAAAGTCTGATCCATCTGTCCACCCGTCTGGATCGAGCGGTCTAAGTTGGATGAGGTATTTGGGCCAATGTGAAAGCAGCAGGCTTGGCCTTTGATTGGCAATTCTGTAGGACAGGCGCAAAGAATGAGGGTTTGATCATGCCGATGGAAAAGAACTTTGACGCCAAGACCGCCGAGGCGCGGATTTCAGCGATGTGGCAGGACCGCAAAGTAGGCGCGGCGGGCGCCAATGCGCGGGCGGGGGCCAATGGTGAGAAACCTGAGACATTTTCCGTCATGATCCCCCCACCGAATGTAAACGGGTCGCTGCACGTAGGCCATGCGTTTAACAATACCATGCAAGATATTTTGGTCCGCTGGCACCGTATGCTGGGGCATGACACATTGTGGCAAATCGGCACCGACCACGCGGGCATCGCTTTGCAGCTGGCCGTCGAGAAAGAACTGGCGGCGACGGGCAGCACAAGTCGGCGCGACATGGGTCGCGAGGCGTTTTTGGGCTATGCTTGGGGCTATAAGGAACGCACATCAGACCATATTCTGTCGCAGCTCAAACGTCTGGGTATTACTGCTGACTGGGATCGTGTGGCCTTTACGATGGCAGGCGCGCCGGGCGACACCCGCAAGGGACATGAAAACTCACCAAATTTCCACGATGCGGTGATCAAGGTCTTTGTGGATATGTACAATAAAGGTCTGATCTATCGTGGCAAGCGTTTGGTTAATTGGGATCCCCATTTTGAAACCGCCATTTCCGATCTGGAGGTCGAGAATATCGAAGTGGCAGGCCATATGTGGCATTTCAAATATCGTTTGGCCGGCGGCGAGACCTATGAATATGTTGAAAAAGACGAAGATGGCGCGGTGATCTTGCGCGAGACGCGCGATTACATTTCCATCGCCACCACGCGGCCTGAAACCATGTTGGGGGACGGCGCAGTGGCGGTGAACCCGTCGGATGCCCGCTATGGCGCGATTGTCGGCAAGATGGTGCATCTGCCTTTGTGCGACCGTTTGATCCCTATTATTGCGGATGAATATCCTGATCCAACATTCGGGTCGGGGGCGGTGAAAATCACCGGCGCGCATGATTTCAACGATTATCAGGTGGCCAAACGCGCGGACCTGCCGATGTATCGTTTGATGGATACAAGGGGTGCGATGCGCGCTGATGGGGCGCCCTATGAGGTTTGCGTGGCGCGCGCGCGAGAGATTGCAGCGGGATCGCCCACCACGATCGAAGAGGTCGACAGCCTGAACCTTGTTCCTGAAAAATACCGCGGGATGGATCGGTTTGCAGCGCGTTTGGCGGTGATTGAGGATATCAACGCGATTGGCCTGTGTGTGTCGACCCTGATGACCGAGATCGATCCTGAAACAGGCAGCGAACATCTGACCCGCGAGCCCTTGGTTGAGGCGAAAAAGATCATGCAGCCCTTTGGCGATCGGTCCAAAGTGGTGATCGAGCCGATGCTGACGGATCAATGGTTTGTCGATACCGCGAAAATCGTGGAACCCGCGCTAGAGGCGGTGCGGTCTGGGGCGACCAAGATCATGCCAGAGTCGGGCGAGAAAACCTATTTCCACTGGCTGGAAAATATCGAGCCTTGGTGCATTTCGCGGCAGTTGTGGTGGGGGCATCAGATACCAGTTTGGTATGATGACGCAGGTAAAATTTATTGTGCGGCGACCAAAGCCGAGGCGCAGGCGCAAGCGGGCGGGCGCAGTTTGACCCGCGACCCCGACGTTCTCGATACGTGGTTCTCCTCTGGCCTCTGGCCCATAGGCACGCTGGGTTGGCCCGACCAAACGGACGAGCTGGCAAAATACTTTCCCACATCCACCCTGATCACCGGGGCCGATATCATATTCTTCTGGGTCGCCCGCATGATGATGATGCAGCTTGCCGTAGTGGATCAGGTGCCGTTTAGGACGGTCTATCTGCACGGGCTGGTGCGCGATGCCAAAGGCAAGAAAATGTCGAAATCCCTCGGGAATGTGATTGATCCCTTGGATATCATCGACGAGTTTGGCGCGGACGCGCTGCGGTTTGCCAATGCGGCGATGGCTTCATTAGGGGGCACACTGAAACTGGATACGGCGCGGATCGCGGGCTATCGTAATTTTGGCACGAAACTGTGGAATGCCTGCCGTTTTGCCGAAATGAATGGCGTATGGGAGGGTCACACGACCCGTGCCACCCCACCCGATGCCACCGCAACAGCCAATATCTGGATTTTAGGAGAGACCGCCAAAACGCTGGCCGAGGTGAACGCGGCACTGGACGCCTATCGCTTTGATAATGCCGCAGACGCGCTTTATAAATTCGTCTGGGGCAAGGTTTGTGATTGGTATGTCGAATTTGCCAAGCCCCTCTTTGATGGACCAGATGCGGACGAGACGCGCAAAGTTATGGCTTGGGTTTTGGATCAATCGATGATTTTGCTGCATCCCATCATGCCCTTTATCACCGAAGAGCTGTGGGCGACGACGGGCCAACGCGCGAAACTGTTGGTCCATACTGATTGGCCAGAATTCAATCTGGATTTGGTCAATCCTGCCGCCGATCACGAAATGAATTGGGCCACGGGGCTGATCGAGGAAATTCGCTCGGCCCGCACGCAAATGCACGTGCCGGTCGGACTGAAACTTGACATGATTGCGGTATCCATGACCCAAACTGCCCGCGAGGCATGGGCGCGCAATGAAGTGCTGATCAAACGCCTTGCGCGGATCGATACGCTAAGGGATGGAGCCGCCCCCAAGGGCGCAATTTCATTAGCTGTTGAAGGGGCATCCTTTGCGATCCCCTTAGAGGGCGTGATCGACATTGCCGAAGAAAAAGTGCGTCTGAGCAAATCGATGGATAAGTTGACCAAGGAAATCGGCGGGTTGAAGGGCCGACTGAATAATCCCAATTTTGCCACCTCTGCCCCCGAAGAGGTGGTCGAAGAGGTGCGCGTCAACTTAATTGCCCGCGAGGAAGAGGCCGCGAAACTGAGGACGGCCTTGGCGCGCCTGTCTGAAATGGAATGATCTAATGACGTCGGCCCAAGTGCGAGTTTTCTTGGGCCGAGGCCTTTATTTCAGGTGAATTCATTCAGATACGACAGATTTTATGGCGGCCGATCCATTGCAGCAATCGCCCAAGATCAGCCATTTAATTCCCTGTTTTTATTACGGATTTCCGATCATCAGCACAAAGCTTTTGTTTTCAGAAAATAGTTTCGCGTGCCAACCCCGCAAGACACTGTCCATCCTTTTTTGCAAAAAGGGGCGCCATTAGCCGTCGGTTAACACTTTTCGGCCAAAACAAAGGCAAGTCGGTTAGGGGACCATTATGCGGATTGGATTGTTTTTCTTAATGGCCATTGGCCTTGTTGGATTGGTTATTACGGCCAAATTGGTTTTTGGGTTGGCAGAATCGTGGCGTGGTTACCAAATGGTTGTTGAAATCAGACAGGTTGAGAAAGCGCGAAGCGAATGGATGGACGGCACAATTGCTATGTCCCTAGAACGCAGCGTGACACAAGTCAGTCTTGCCCTGTCAGACCCCACACCAAAAGCCTTTCGCGACATCATCGCCCAACAACGCACTCTATCGAGCCAATTGCTCGATAGAGTGATTGAAGAAATCAACGGTATACCTGCGCTATCCGCGCGCGCTGCATTTTTGGAAGCGGCCAAAACGTCCTTGGCCAAAATTTAAAAAATGCGGGCAGAGATCGACATAATGCTGGCACAAGACGCAGCCGCACGCGACCAAAAGCGGGCACATGATATTCCAAAAGAAATTAAGTCAGAAATATTGCATCTAAAAGGCCTGGCGGATTTCTTGATGATCAAAAACGATCTGACGGCAAGTGATGCCATCATGTATTCGAATATCCAAGACCGCGCTTGGGAAGCGCGCGAATTTGGGGGCCGAGCGCGCACCTATTATGCAATCGCGACCTTGCTAAAAGCGCCGATCGATGAAACTACCCGAAACGAGGTCGAAGCCTTTAGCGCGCGCGCCGACGAAGCCTGGGGTGCCGTTCTAAACGTGATCAAAACCACCCAAATCACACCCGCCCTTGCTGAACAGATTGCCACTGCAGATCGTGAATATTTCGGCGCCTATGTGGCATCGCTCCGCAATCTTGACAACGAAATGGCGGAAGCTGGGGCAACTGCGGGGCAAACCTATAGCATGACCTTCGACGAATTCTTTGAAAATTCGAACAAGGCGCTGGATCACTTGTCCAATTTGTCTTTGGCGGCAGGTCAGTCTTTGACGCAATATTGGGCGCAGCGTCAGGATCAAAAACGCAATGATTTGATCATTGATCTGATGCTGACTTTGGGCGTGATCGCGTTTTTGGTGGTCGTTTCCTTGATTTTTCAGCGTCTTGTCACTTTGCGTTTGTCGGCGGTGACCGATGGGCTGGTGGCGACGGCTAATGGCAATTTTGATCATAGGGTGGCTTCGCGTAAACGCGACATGATCGAGGTTGCGAACCTTGTCGACAGCTTGGGGACCTTGCAAACACAATTGCGCGCGGCTGACAAAGCCAATCAAGCCCGATTAGAGGATCAGGCGGTGCAAACTGCCGTGGTCGATGCCTTGTCGCAAGGCCTGCGAAAAGTGGCGGCTGGCGATATCGCGCAAAACATAGGCCAAAAATTTGGCGGCGAGTATGATGCGCTGTGCGACGATTTCAACCAAACCTGCGCAACACTTCGCAGTTTGATCGGCGCCTTGGTGGAAAAGGCAGGGTCGATCAGCGGTGGGGCGAATAATGTCAATGCAGCGACCGACGATATGTCCCATCGAACATCCAGTCAGGCTGCATCGCTGGAACAAACAGCCGCAGCTTTGGAAGAGTTATCCGCCAGTGTGAAATCCACCGCCGCTGGCGCTGGTCAAGCCAATCGGAATGTAGCCGAAACCAAAACAAGGGCCAAAGATATTGATGCTATGGTCCGCGAAATTGTCAGCGCAATGAACGAAATTAAGGCATCATCGGATCAAATCTCCCGGGTTACTGAACTGATTGAAGAGATTGCCTTTCAAACCAATCTTTTGGCCCTAAACGCAGGTGTAGAAGCGGCACGTTCAGGTGAGGCAGGTCTGGGCTTTGCCGTTGTCGCAAATGAGGTGCGCGCCTTGGCACAAAGGGCGTCGGATGCGACGCTGCAAATCAACGGTCTGATTTCTGAAAGCTCGCGGCACGTTCAGCGGGGCGTTCACTTGGTATCAAATGCCGATAGCTCCTTGGCCGAGATTTTGTCGATGGTCGAGAATTTGAGTGTGCTGGTCGAAGAAATATCTTCGGCAACACATGAACAGGCAACCAACATTGGTGAGGTGAACGCATCGATTGCCCTGCTGGATCAGGTCACGCAAAAGAATATGGCGATGGTGCATGACGTCAGTGGGTCGATCTTGGATCTTAAAACCAGTTCGGCAGAATTACGCGAATTGACAGATCAATTCTATTTGGGTTCTGACGAAAAATCCAACCTTGATCGTTGGGTTGCATAGATCCAACTGAACTGCCCTTTTTTACGGGATGCCGTATTTCCTAAAGTTTCACAGAACGATGCTGCG
>CAWUUC010000130.1:0-6475 GCA_963924905.1 uncultured Paracoccaceae bacterium | reverse complement strand
TGATGGTGGCAAGGGCGGATGGATTGTGCGTGCCGAGGAATTCATCACCCCGAAATATCATCTGACATTGGCACAGCATCGGCAAAGGGTAGGAACATGGGTTTGATTGGAAAAATATTTGGACGTGGTGGTGTGGCCGCTGTCGGCAGCGCGGTGCGCAACGTTGCCGAGGTTTTTACCCCTTCGGCGACCAAAAGGATGGAATTATCCGCCGATGCACAAATGGCCGCTTTGGCGGAAATGGGGGCTGAATTTTCATCGGCGGGCAGCACATGGTTTGACGGTCTCATCAATGGGCTTAACCGCCTGCCGCGCCCTTTTTTGGCGCTCGGGACGGTGGGGCTTTTTGTCTATGCAATGGTGAACCCTGCCGCATTTTCGCAACGTATGGTCGGATTGAATGCTGTGCCAGAACCGCTTTGGTGGCTGCTTGGGGCGGTTGTGGCGTTTTATTTTGGCGCGCGCGAGACGCACTATTTTCGCGCGGCTAAACACATTGGGTCAGATCGACCAACATCAGATCGAGCAACAATGGTGACGCCCAACCAAGGTGCAGCAGTTCTAGATGACAATCCCGCCTTGCAAGATTGGCAAAGACAGTAGGGGGGGGCGCCCCCCCTAACCCCCCGTAGGTATTTGGATCAGTATGAAAGCGCGTCATCCTTGACCAATCCCATCGCCTCTGGCATGGCAAAGGTGCGAGATAGGATGTGATCAAATGAACCTTTTTGCCGAAATTCGGGCCTTGGTGCTGCAAAATCTGGACGAAATGGCCAAAGCGGGCCAGTTGCCCTTGGGTCTGGACATGGCCCAAGTCGCTGTTGAACCCCCGCGGGATGCGGGTCATGGCGATATGGCGACCAACGCCGCGATGGTTTTGGCCAAGCCTGCGGGGATGTCGCCGCGTGCGATTGCTGATCTCTTGGCGGCGCATTTGGGCAAAGACGCCCGCATTATCTCGGCTGAGGTGGCGGGACCTGGGTTTTTGAACCTGCGTTTGCAGCCCAATCTCTGGCAAGGCGTGATCGGCGCGGCTCTGGCCGAAGGGGTGGATTTCGGCCGCTCAAAAATGGGTGCTGGGCGCAAGGTGAATGTCGAGTTTGTATCGGCAAACCCAACAGGACCCATGCATGTCGGCCATGTGCGCGGGGCTGTGGTGGGGGATGCACTGTCAAATCTGTTGGCTTTTGCAGGCTGCACTGTGACGCGGGAATATTACATCAATGACGGTGGCGCGCAGGTTGATGTTTTGGCGCGTTCAGCCTTTGAGCGGTATAGGCAGGCTTGTGGTCTGGAACCTGAAATTCGCGAAGGGCTATATCCTGGTGATTATTTGATCCCCGTGGGTGAGGCATTGAAGGCGCGGTTTGGCGACAGCTTGCTCGATAAGGGAGAGCAATTTTGGCTGGCCGAAATCCGCGAAATTGCGACCGAATTGATGATGGCTGAAATTCGCGGTGATCTTTTGGCGCTGGGCGTGCGGATGGATGTCTATTCGTCGGAAAAATCCCTATATGGAACTGGCAAGATTGAGGCTGCGATCCAGACGTTGCGCGATATGGGATTGATATATGAAGGCACATTAGAGGCACCCAAGGGCAAAGAGCCCGAAGATTATGAACCGCGCATTCAAACGCTGTTTCGCAGCACCGCGCATGGCGATGATGTGGATCGGCCTGTGCAGAAATCTGATGGCTCATGGACCTATTTTGCGCCCGATATTGCCTATCATTATGACAAGGTGCAGCGCGGATTTGACGAACTGATCGATATTTTGGGCGCTGATCATGGTGGTTATGTCAAGCGGATGAAGGCGGCAGTAGCGGCCTTGTCGAACGGGCGCGTGCCTTTGGATATCAAGCTGATCCAATTGGTGAAATTGTACAAAAACGGCGAGCCGTTTAAAATGAGCAAGCGCGCTGGCACTTTCGTGACATTGCGCGATGTGGTCGAACAAGCGGGCGCGGATGTCACCCGCTTTATGATGCTGACGCGCAAAAATGACGTCGCCTTGGATTTTGATTTCGCCAAAGTGTTGGAGCAATCCAAAGATAACCCTGTCTTTTATGTCCAATATGCCAATGCGCGGATCAATTCGGTGCTGCGCAAGTCGGCAGCGGCGGGGATGGATGTTACGGATGCTGCCTTGGCAGGGGCAGATTTGACCTTGTTGTCGCATCCAGCGGAAATAGAATTGGCCAAGAAAATCGCCGAATGGCCCCGTTTGGTTGAGATCGCTGCCAAAGGATATGAGCCACACCGCGTGGCATTTTATCTTTATGAATTGGCGTCAGAGTTTCACGGTTTGTGGAACAAAGGCAACGATGAGCCGTCTTTGCGCTTCTATCAAGAGGGCAATCTGGCAACAGGGCAAGCAAAAATTGCATTGGCGCGCGCGGTAGGCGTTGCGATTTCAGCAGGTCTTGCTATTCTTGGGGTCACGCCTGTCGAAGAAATGCGCTGAAAACAGCCGCTTTGCAGGTGAGAGCAGGCAGATAATAACGCTTTTGGGGCATGTATCCCGTTTGCGAGTGAGGCAAAGATGACGGATCGTTTTAAGTTGTCCCCCGAGGATGAGTATCCTCTGCGTCCATCACATGGGCGCGGGCCCATCAGCTATGGCGCGTCTGGGGGCGACCCTCGCTTTTATGGGGCATCGCCACAGGCTGATTTCGGACCAACACGTGAATTCGCGCCGCCAGATTATGACGGTTTTGGTTATGACGATTTTGAACCTGCCGCACCTTTGGCCCATCCCGCCACGTCCCATCGGGCAGAGAGTTTTGCCGCGCAGCACTCACCTTATACCCCTCGAATAGAGCCGCGTATCGTGCCGCGATCACAATATGATCAGCCTGCACCGATGCGTGCTGCCCCCCAACACGCGCCCCCAGAATTAAATGCACAATATGGCTATGGTGATCAGCCCGATGCGCGGCGCGCCTATCCTGCGGGGGTCGTTTATCGGCCGCAAGATCGTATGGCAAAGGCGATGCATTGGGTGGGTGCTGTCTGTTCTGTGGCATTTTTAATTGGGGCGGTGTTTTGGGCCTATGAGTTAGCGGTGCGTGATGTGCGCGGCATCCCAGTTGTGCGCGCAGCCGAAGGGCCACTGCGTATCGCCCCAGAGGCCCCCGGTGGAAAAATTTCTGCAAATCAAGGTCTGGCCGTCAATGCGATTGCAGCAAACGGCGCGGCCGAAGATTTGCCTGACGAAGTGGTCTTGGCCCCAGCGCCCTTGACCTTGGCACAAGAAGATATTTCCCTTGCGGCCCCTGCTGCCCTGACCGACTTGGCGGCAAGTTTGCCCGATGAAATGCCCATCAGCGACGAAGCTGCGGTCGAGGCCGCCCTTGCCATGGCCCTTGCCGAAGGCGATGACGGCCCCATGGCATCGGCCGATGAATTGGCGCCAGAGCCTGTCACAATGTCGAATGCAGATACCTCGCAACCTGTTGAAACCGCTGCACAAGATGCGTCTTTTTCGGCGTCTGCGACCCTTGGTGATGTTGACCCAGCGATGATCCCCGTCGGGACGAAAATGGTTCAATTGGGTGCTTATGACGATGCAGCAACGGCCCGCACTGAATGGATCAATTTGCAAACCAAATTTGCGGATCTGATGGGGGCAAAAGCCATGGTTGTTCAACAGGCCAAAAGTGGGGGGCGTGAATTCTTTCGTCTGCGCGCCCATGGTTTTGAAAACGAGGATGAGACCAGACGCTTTTGCGCCGCACTGTTGGCGGAAAATGCGTCCTGTATCCCTGTGGCCCAACGCTAGCTATGGCGATCGGGGCTGCGATCCTTGGTGTCGAGGGAACCCAGTTAACCCCGTGGGAGCGTGATTTTCTGCGCGACTATAACCCCTTTGGGGCGATCCTCTTTGCCCGCAATATTCAGACACCAGATCAAGTTTCGGCTCTGACAGCCGAACTGAGATCCGTCATCGGGCGTGATATTTTTGTTTTGATTGACCAAGAGGGGGGACGCGTCCAACGCCTGCGTGCGCCGCATTGGCGCGAATGGGCGCCACCTTTGGACACCGTCGCCCGCGCGGGTTCGCAGGCGCTTCGCGCGATGGAATTACGCAGCACCCTCATTGCTTGTGAATTGCGCGCCCTTGGGATTGATGCAAATTGCGCGCCCATTGCCGATATTGCGGGCACCCAGACCCATCCCTTCTTGTACAATCGCTGTTACGGTCAAGACGCTGAAACGGTGACGCAAATTGCGCGGGTGGTGGCACAAGCGCATATCGCGGCGGGCGTAAGCCCTGTGATCAAACATATTCCAGGCCATGGCAGGTCTGGCGCGGATACCCACCATGATCTGCCCCGTGTCTCTGTCCCTCTCGCGCAGCTAAAGGCCACGGATTTCGCACCATTTCGCGCTTTGAACCATCTGACGATGGGGATGACCGCGCATATTGTTTTCGAGGCGATTGATCCCGAACACCCCGCCACGCAAAGTGCCGCCGTCATCGCCATGATCCGTGATTGGATTGGCTTTCAAGGTCTGTTGATGACGGATGATTTGAATATGCAGGCGCTGTCAGGTGACTTGGGCCACCGGACAGCCCGTGCCTTGGCGGCCGGTTGCGATCTGGCCTTGCAATGCAATGGCAAGGCCGATGATATGTGCTCCGTCGCCAAAGCCGCACCGCAGATGTCTGCCAAGGCACAATCGCGCGCAGCGACCGCCCTTTTGCAGCGAACATCGCCCCCCCCCGTTGACATTTCAGCCCTAGAGGCCGAATTTTCTGCGATCTTGGGGACAAACGCGCATGAATGACACCGTGATCGAGGATTGGGATACCGCGTCCACCGATGCGCTGATCATCGATGTTGACGGATTTGAAGGCCCGCTGGATCTGCTCTTGTCCTTATCGCGCAGCCAAAAGGTTGATTTAATGCGAATTTCTGTTTTGCAATTGGCAGAACAATATCTGGCCTTTGTGGATCGGGTGCGGGCGTTGCGGATCGAACTTGCTGCAGATTATCTGGTCATGGCGGCCTGGCTGGCGTTTTTGAAATCCAAATTGCTTTTGCCGCCCGAACCTGGCGAGGCTGGTCCCTCTGCCCAAGATTTGGCGGCTCATCTGGCCTTTCAGTTGGAACGTCTGTCGGCGATGCGCGATGTGGCGGCCCGTTTGATGGCACGCGATCAAAAAGGGCGCAATTTCTTTGTGCGTGGCGCGCCTGAAACCGTGGTGCGGCAGCGTTCTGTTCAGTATGATGCAGGGCTTTTGGATTTGATGCGCGCCTATGCCCGCATCCGAACCCGTGATGAATTTCGTCCCTATGCCTTTGATCGCGTCGATGTATTTACCATGGAACAAGCGCTGGAGCGTCTGCGAAATATGATCGGCTATGCGGGCGAATGGGCGGATCTGACCTCATTTTTGCCAACAGGATGGAATGCAAGTGCAAGCCGTCGCCGCGCCGTCACCGCTGCCCATTTTGCCGCTGTCTTAGAAATGGCCAAACAAGGTCAAATCACGTTGCGTCAGGGTGAGGTTTTTGCGCCCCTTCAGATTCGTGCAAAACAATGATCGACGATACCCGCCCTATCTTGCGTGCGCCCATCGAAGACACGCTTTTTGCCGCCCCCCCGATGGGCGATCAAGAGCGTATGGTGGAGGCGATCTTATTCGCTGCTGTGGACCCGGTTAGCGTCGCAGATCTGGCCGCGCGGATGCCGCATGGCTGCGATCCTGCCGAGGCGCTGGCCCATTTGCGCCGCCGCTATGAAGGTCGCGGTGTGTCTTTGGTGCGGATTCAAGACACTTATGCGTTTCGGACCGCGCCCGATCTTGGTTTTTTGATGCAAAAAGAATCGATAGAGGCGCGCAAACTTTCGCGCGCCGCGATCGAAACCTTGGCTATTATTGCCTATCACCAACCGGTCACCCGCGCCGAAATCGAAGAAATTCGCGGCGTTGCCGTATCGCGTGGCACGGTCGATCAATTGCTGGAAATGGAATGGATCCGCCTTGGTCGCCGCCGCATGACACCCGGCCGGCCCGTGACATTTGTAGTGACTGATGGATTTTTAGATCATTTTGGGTTAGAATCAGCCCGAGATTTGCCGGGCATTAAAGAATTGCGCGCGGCTGGTCTTTTGGACAATCGTCCGCTTCCGGGATCTATTGCAAGACCAGATATTGAAGAGGCCGAGGAAACAGGCGGTCAGTCAGAACTTTTTGAGGATTGAGCAAATGAATATGAACCAAGTCATAAGTATGATCATGCGCAAAGTTATGGGGCGGGCGATTGACGCTGGCATCGATTATGCCGCGCGGCGCGGCAAACCTGCCGCTGACATGACCGCCGCCGAACGCGCACAGGCGGCATCTGGGAAAAAACTTGCCCAAAATGCCCGCCAAATTCGCAACGCCACCCGTCGGTTCTTCTGACATCCAACCCGCACGACCAGATTTCTTCTCTTTAGAAATATCCTAGGGGGTCTGGGGGGC
>CAWUUC010000129.1:0-4436 GCA_963924905.1 uncultured Paracoccaceae bacterium | reverse complement strand
CGCGCGCCGATGCCGATAAAATCGCTCCCATCATCGCCGTGCCGACTACAGCTGGCACAGGGTCCGAAGTGGGACGCGCGGGCGTTTTGACAAATTCTGAAACCCATAAGAAAAAGATCATTTTCCATCCGAAACTGATGCCCTTGGTCACGATTTGTGATCCAGCTTTGACGGTGGGAATGCCGAAATTCATCACTGCTGGAACTGGCATGGACGCGCTGGCCCATTGCCTAGAGGCCTATTGCTCCCCGTTTTATCACCCAATGAGCCAAGGCATTGCGTTGGAGGGGATGCGCTTGGTGTTTGAAAACTTGCCGTTGGTTTATTCTGATCCAACCAATCTCGATGCGCGCGCGCATATGATGTCGGCAGCGGCGATGGGGGCCACGGCCTTTCAAAAGGGGCTGGGGGCTATCCATTCGTTGTCGCATCCTGTGGGCGCGGTTTATGGCACGCATCACGGCACGACAAATGCGGTCGTAATGCCAATGGTGTTGGATTATAACCGCGCAGAGATCGAAGGGCGGATCGAAAAAGCGGCAGCATATATTGGCATCAAAGGCGGGTTTGACGGATTCCGCGCAGCGGTGATGAACCTACGCAAAACCTTGAATATCCCTGAAAACCTGACAGCAATGGGGGTTAAGGCAGCGGATTTAGATATGTTGACCGATATGGCCTTGGAAGATCCCAGTTGTGGCGGCAACCCGCGTGAGATGACGCGCGAAAACACCCGTGCCTTGTTTGACGCCTGCATGTAATGGCTGAGATTGCGATCATCGGGGCGGGGGTTGTCGGACTTGCGACTGCCGAGGCCCTGATGAGACGCAATCTGGCCCGTGAGATCGTGCTGATCGACCCAAATCCTGCTGGGATGGGGGCGAGTTATGGCAATGCAGGCACGATAGCAGATTATGCGGTGATGCCTGTTGGCACGCCAGATGTGCTGCGCAATTTGCCGTCTTTATTGTTTGACAAAAACTCACCTCTGGCGATCAGGCGGGCGGGATTGCCCAGCTTAATGCCTTGGCTGGCACGATTTGCATGGCAATCTTTGCCGCGTCAGGCCGCCGCAAACGCCCAAGCGATTGCGGGTCTGCTGGTGGGGGCGGCTGATCTTTGGGGCGATTTGGCTGACAGAATTGGTGGGCGCGACATTTTACATCCGAGGGGCTGTTTATATCTTTATGAAACCAAAGCCGCTTTTAGGGCCGCGCATAGCGATATGGCGGGGCGGCGCACCTTGGGGATTGAGGTGGATCTGATCGCACCCGAGGCTTTGCGACAGATGGAACCGAACTTGCCCCAAGTCGAAGGAGGGGCTGCGTTTTTCCCAAAGGCCGTATTTATGGCTGATCCAAGTGCGATGGTGCAGCGATTGGCCGCCCATTTGGCCTCAGATGTGCAACTGATCCAGGGGCGTGCCGATAAGATCGCCCGCCATCAAGACGGGGTGACGATCACAGGGGATGGCGTCAATGTCACCGCAAAGCGGGTGATCATTGCGGCGGGCGCGCATAGCCGCGCCTTGGCGCGCAGTGCGGGGGATTTTGTGCCGCTTGATACCGAGCGCGGCTATCACGTCGAATGGGATATGGCCACACCGCGCCTGACACGCCCCACCTGCCCCACGACACGCGGATTTTATCTGTGCCCCATGTCGGGACGGTTGCGCGTGGCGGGAACCGTAGAACTGGGCGGGCTGACCGCGCCACCATCCCTGCACCGCATCGAGGCGTTGATCAAAGGGGCAAGGCAGATTTTTCCAGACCTTGGGGTGCCTGACCGGACGTGGATGGGATTTCGTCCATCCATGCCAGACAGTCGCCCAGTGATCAGCCCGTCAAGATTGGGGGCGGATGTCATCCATGCCTTCGGTCATGGTCACATCGGCCTGACGCTCGCGCCGATCACCGCTGAATTGGTGGCTGATCTGGTTGCGGGCATTGTCCCCAGCCGCGACATTGCGCCCTTCGGAGTTGGGCGGTTTTAGGCCAAAAGCATTGGCAAAACCTCGGCCCCGCCCTGCCAGATCATTTTCAAGGCAACATAGACGATGATCACAAGGCCGACATAGGCGATCCAAGAATATTTGTTGAGCAGTTTGGCAACATAGGTCGCAGCCAACCCCATCAGTGCAATGGATAAGACCAGACCAATCACCAAGACTGTGGGGTGGTCATGCGCGGCCCCTGCCACCGCAAGGACGTTGTCCAAACTCATCGACACATCGGCAATGACGATTTGCATCGCAGCTGCGGCGAAACTTTTGCGCGTGGGGCCGCCAGCGATCACGCCATCTTGATTGGTGTCTTGGTCGGTCAGCGCCTCGATCGCCTGATCCTCAGTCGCATGGCCATCGCGCAACTCGCCCCACATTTTCCAACAGACCCACAGCAGCAACAAGCCGCCCAGCAACATCAAACCTTTGATCGCCAGCAATTGTGTGGTCGCCAAAGCGAAACCAATGCGTAAAATCGTCGCTGCAATGATGCCGACCAAAATCGCCTTGTTGCGCTGATCCTTGGGCAATCCAGCTGCCGCAAGACCGATGACGATGGCATTATCGCCAGCAAGCACCAGATCAATGCCGATCACTTGCAACAGGGCCAAAAACCCTACGGCGGTAAAGATTTCCATAAACTGTCTCCAAACTGCGCCACAGCAAAGGGCAACAGCGTCAAGCCAAAGCTAGTCAATTCACCCACACTGTGCAAGGCACTGGAGGCGTGGTAAATTTACCCTAAAGCATACTTGTGACCACCTGATCTGGCGGGCGATGCCCATCGGCAAAGGTTTTGATATTGATGATCACCTTTTCGCCCATCTCAATCCGACCTTCGATGGTGGCCGATCCCATATGGGGTAACAAAACCACATTGGGCAGATGACGCAAATCTGGCGTAATATTTGCCCCATGCTCATAGACATCCAGACCCGCGCCTGCGATATCGCCTGCCTGCAAGGCACGCGTTAAGGCCGCCTCGTCAATCACCTCACCCCGCGATGTGTTGATGACGACGGCACTGGGTTTCAACAATTTGATCCGCCGCGCATTTAGCAAATGAAACGTGGCGGGGGTGTGGGGGCAATTGATGGATATAATATCCATGCGCGCCAGCATTTGATCCAGACTGTCCCAATATGTGGCGTCAAGCGCCGCCTCGACCTCGGGGCGGACGCGTTTTCGGTTGTGATAATGGACCTGCAAATCAAAGGCGCGGGCGCGGCGGGCAACACCTTGGCCAATGCGGCCCATGCCCAAAATGCCCAAACGCCGCCCACCCAATCTTGCCCCCAGATTGGCCATCGGGGACCACCCTTGCCAGTCGCCAGATTGCATCAACGCCAAGCCTTGCGGAATGCGGCGCGTGACTGCCAACATCAAAGCCATGACGATATCAGAAGTATCATCGGTCACAGCCCCGGGTGTATTCGACACCAAAATACCACGACTGCGCGCCGTTGCGATGTCGATGTGATCAAACCCTGCCCCATAACTCGCGATCAATTTTAGGCGGGGACCAGCGGCCGCGATCAGCCCCGCATCAATTTGATCTGTGATCGTTGGCACCAAGACATCGCATTGCGCCATGGCCGCTGCCAATTCAGCCCTTGTCATGGCGGTGTCTATTTCGCGCAATTGAACGTCGAACAATTCCTTCATACGGGTTTCGACCGGTTCTGGCAGACGGCGGGTCACCACCACATTTAAGCGGGTTGTCGGCATTCTGGCTCTCCCTGCCTTGTCAAATTCTTCGACCGACTCTTCCAAATCAGACGATTGAGTGTCAAAGTGACGAAAGCATCATCAAGGTGCAAGCCCCGATCAGAATATCGGCGCTCACAAGGTCGCAATAACGGACGGTAAAGGTTGCTACGGGTGCAAAAATTGGTCTTTAGAACACCGAAGAGTGGGGCGTGGCTGGGCCTTTGCGCGGCCATCTTCTGTTTGCCGACCGACCTTTTTGCACAGCAGCGCCCCCAACCGCGTCCAGAATTAGGTCAGCCGTCAAATCTCGCGCCCCCATCGGATGTCTTGCCCCCAGCTGCGCCCGAAGCCGCCCCTGCACAAAGCGCATCCCCCAAGGCGCCCACCGCAAAAAACCCAAACAAAGGGGCTGTCACCAATTTACCCATCCCACGTTATGTCACCCTCAAAGGGGCTGAGGGCAATGCGCGGCGTGGACCGGGGCTAACGCACCGCATCGATTGGGTTTTCACAACATCAGGCACACCTTTGCGGGTGACAGCAGAATTTGAAAATTGGCGCCGTGTTGAGGATTTTGAAGGCATGGGTGGTTGGGTGCATTTCACCCTGCTATCGGGCGTGCGTGGGATTATCGTCACCCAAGACATGGCGGAATTCCATGTGCTGCCAGACCTTGCCTCGCCCTTATCATTTCAGGCCGAAGCAGGGGCTTTGGCGCGGATCA
>CAWUUC010000128.1:0-4539 GCA_963924905.1 uncultured Paracoccaceae bacterium | reverse complement strand
CAGGGCTGCGGGGTGGCCACCATGGTGTTCAACCTGATTGCTTTGTGGAAACAAGAAAAAGTCAAACCGATGACCGCCGAAGAAATGGCCGAAACCCGCCCCATTTTCCATGAGGGCTGGCGCGATCTGATGGCGGGGGGCGCGGCGGGCCGTTTGTTGTTGGTGGTGATGTTGGGCACGATGGGTTTTCAGATGCAAGACGTGCTGCTGGAGCCCTATGGCGCTGAAATCTTAGGGCTATCGGTCAGCGCAACCACTTGGCTGACGGCCTGCAACGCGATCGGTGCGCTGGTCGGATTTGTTTTGGCAGGGCGTTGGATGTCAAATGGCCAAGATATGTTTCGGATGTCGGCACGCGGTATTTTGGTTGGCGTGATTGCCTTTTTGATGGTGATTTTTGCCGCCCCCTTGCAGTCGACAGCAATGTTTTACTTGGGCGCTTGGTTCATTGGCCTTGGCGCCGGATTGTTTGCTGTGGCCACTTTGACCGCGGCAATGTCCTTACCTGAACAAGGTGTGGCGGGGCGTGGGCTTGTTTTGGGGGCATGGGGCGCGGCCCAAGCCACGGCTGCGGGTCTGTCAATCGCCTTGGGTGGCGGCCTGCGGGATACGGTCGGCACCTATGCGCTGCAGGGCGGTTTTGGCCCTGTATTCACCGCACCCGCCTTTGGCTATGCTACGGTCTATATGATTGAAATCGTAGTTCTTTTCGTCACTCTTATCGCTTTGGCGCCGCTTGTGCGCGTCAATCTTTTTAACCCAAACTCGAAACCTGACACGGCCCCAATGGGTCTTGTTGATTTTCCCAACTGACCCGGAGGAAATGACTATGCTGGGCACGACATTCTTTGGAAACTTCGACCTTGCGTCGCTTGCGATCTGGCTGTTTTGGGGCTTTTTCGCGGCGCTGATCTATTATCTGCAAACCGAAAATATGCGCGAAGGTTATCCTTTGGAAACCGAAGACGGCGCTGCGGCCCCAAACCAAGGCCCCTTCCCGCTGCCAAAACCCAAAACCTTTATCCTGCCGCATGGCCGCGGAGAGGTGACTTTGCCAAATGGTGCGCGTGAGGCGCGCGAACTGGCGCTGGGTCGCACGGCGGTTTCGGACGGCTTTCCCCATGCGCCATTGGGCGATCCTATGAAAGACGGGGTTGGTCCAGCCGCATGGGCACCGCGCCGCGATGTCCCAGAGTTGGACGGTCACGGCCATAATAAAATCGTGCCAATGGCGCAGGCCCCAGGCTTTGCTGTCTCGGCAGGACGCGACCCACGCGGATTGGCCGTTCAAGGCAACGATAACGAAATTGTGGGCCGCATTTCGGATATGTGGGTTGATGCCCCAGAACAACTGGTGCGTTATTTGGAAATCGAACTGAATTCGGGCCAAACCCGATTGGTTCCGATGCCAATGGTCAAGATTTGGAAAGACCGCGTTCGGATCAATTCCTTGTCCTCGGATCTATTTGAGGGCGTGCCAGCCACCCAATCAAACTCGGCTGTGACCTTGCTGGAGGAAGACAAAATCAGCGCCTACTACGCGGGCGGCACCCTTTATGCCGCAAACAAGCGTCAGGGCGGTTCTTTGGGATGGAAACCATGAGCGCTGAGCATGATGATTTCAAGACCGAGCCTGTCTTGGGTCTGCCCGAGGCACCACCTTTGGGCGAGGAATTATTATGGCAAGGGCGGCCCAACAGCTTTGCCCTTGCCCGCGAAGCCTTTAAGATAAACTGGATCGCCAGCTATTTTGTGGCCCTGGCGATCTGGCGTGCGGTTGCAGTGTCCGATGGCAGCGTTGCCACGGTCATCGCGGTTATGTTGCCCTATCTGGCAATCGGCGCCGTGTCATGCGGGCTTTTGTATATCATTGCCGTAATCCAAGCGCGCTCGACCGTTTACACGATCACCACCGCCCGCGTGGCGATGCGGATCGGCGCGGCCTTGACCGTGACCTTGAACTTGCCTTTCAAACAAATCGGCACCGCAAGTTTGGTTCTAAAAAGCAATGGGACTGGCAGCATTGCCATGGAAACCTTGGGCGAGACACGGATTTCATATCTTGTTTGCTGGCCCCATGTCAGACCTTGGCGTTTTGCCAAATCCCAACCCACCTTGCGCGCCATAAATGACGCGGCCAAAGTGGCGAAGATTTTGTCAGAAGCCGCAGAAACCCGCGTCAGTATGCCCGTGATCGAACGTGTGCCCTCTGGCGTCACGATGGCCGCAGAATAGGAGGAGTCAATGCAAGCACAAGCCCGCCCTTCTGATGACAAAGATATGATCCCAAAGCCGTTGCTTTGGGCCATGCTGGCCCTTGTTTTAGCCAGCCTCGCCGTCGTCAGCTTTGCCGTCTTAAGTGATCGCGATCATGTTGGCGTGCCAAAAGCATCCGAAATTGTCAAAGAACGCAGCATCATCTTGCAAGGTGGTGGCGCACAGGCTGTGACGGTTCTAGACGCGGATGGCACTGTATTAATGGACCTGCCGCATGGAGGGTTCATCACCGTTATTCAAAACGCGATGGAACGCGCAAGACTGACGGCAAATGTTGATAAATTATTACCTTTGCGTATTGTGGAATATGCGAATGGTCGTTTGACTGTCTTGGATGATTATTCTGGCTGGAGCGCCGAATTGGGTGCTTTTGGCTCTGACAATAGGGCTGCGTTCGAACGGCTCATGTCACAAAAGTGATCAATAATAAGGGGAACCAAAAAATGGGAATTTTCAGTCGATCCGCAGAAAACGTACCTTGCACCGTCGAGGTCAGCCACCGCTTTGAAAGTCTGCACGCACATGTGCGTTTTAACAACGGCGCCGTCATCTATCCAGGCGATGAGGTTTTGGTCCATGGCGCGCCGATCATGGCAGCCTATGGGGAATTGGTCATAGAGGACCGCCAAGCCACAATCACCCGCGCAAGTATGCTAGAACGCCTTTGGACCCGCGCCACGGGCGATTTCGGTTTCATGGAATTATGTGAGTTTTCTTTCTCGGATGAGGTGACGCTATGAATATCACACCCAAAGCGCTTGATGCTGAATATGCCGAATTGGCCGCGTCCCAACCCATGGATACCCAAGCCATGGCAACGGAAACAACGCTGCTAAACCCGCGTTTTTATACGACCGATTTCGACGAGATGGACCGTATTGATGTCAGCCCCGTGCGCGCGGATTGGGACAATCTGCTGGCACAAATGAAATCTGACCCGAATAAGGGACACTTTAAGAAAAATTCCGAATGGGACGCGGATTGGGATGGGATGGAGCCTGCGCTCAAGCGCGAATTTATCGACTTTTTGGTGTCTTCGTGCACCGCCGAATTCTCGGGCTGCGTGCTTTATAAAGAAATGAAGCGTCGTGGGACCAACCCAGATATCTGCGAACTTTTCAGCTATATGAGCCGAGATGAGGCGCGCCATGCAGGGTTTATCAATGATGCGCTGCGCGAAGCGGGGGTTGCGGTCAACCTTGGGTTTTTGACCAAGGCCAAGAAATACACCTATTTCCGCCCAAAGTTCATCTTTTATGCAACCTATCTGTCTGAAAAGATCGGATATGCGCGCTACATCACGATTTTTCGTCACCTAGAGGCGCACCCAGACAAGCGGTTCCATCCCATTTTCAAATGGTTCAAAGAATGGTGCAATGACGAATTCAGTCACGGCGAGGCCTTTGCCCTTTTGATGCGGACAGATCCAAAACTGACCGAAAGTTTTGCCAATAAACTGTGGATCAGGTTCTTTTTGACCGCCGTTTATTCGACCATGTATGTGCGCGATCACGCCCGCCCTGAATTCCACAAGGCATTGGGAGTTGATATCGAATGGTACGACCAAGAGGTGTTTCGCAAAACCTCTGCCATCGCGGCACAAGTTTTCCCCGTCGAAATTGACATCGATCATCCCCGTTGGCTGCCAAATCTGCGCCGCATGCGCGATGCCTTTGGTCAGATGGATGAAGGCAAGCGCAAAGGCGGCGTTGGTGGCTGGGTCAGCCATAAGATGGGTGTGATCAAGGCTGCGACCACCTTTGTTGTCCTGTATACATTGCCCGTGATCAAACGCGTTCCGCCGAAAAATGTGCGGATGGAGCCAGTCTATTGATCCTTTTCGCACATAAGGTCTGGGGGCAATCTTGCCCCCGACACCAGCGCAATGGGGGTCCGCATGAGTGAGAGCCCTTGGATCGCCGCTATAACCACCTTGTTTTTATGGTGGTTTTCGACGGGCATCATCCTGTGGCGGGTGCGGGTCGCTGATAATGGCACGCCGAAAGATCACCTTAATTCGGTGGTCTTTGGGTTGCCGTTGTTGGGGGTTGGGGGCATGGCCGCTTCGGCCTCTTTGCCAGACCTATCGGTCAATGGGATTTATCTGGCTTTCTTGGCCGCGCTTGCCTTGTGGGCTTGGGTGGAACTCGCGTTTTTATCGGGGGTGATCACGGGACCAAATCTTGCGCCCTGCCCGCCTTTTCTAAAAATGAGCGATCGGTTTTTGCGCGCTGTTGGCACGATTGCGTGGCACGAGTCGAC
>CAWUUC010000127.1:0-3739 GCA_963924905.1 uncultured Paracoccaceae bacterium | reverse complement strand
ATGATGCCCGCGCCGAAGTGTTTGGGGCAGGTCTGACGGCGGCTTTGGCCCAAACGGGCGCGGATCGCGTCGCGGCGGTTGACGCTTTGCCTGCCACGGGCACACAAATTGCCTTGAAAAAACTGTTTTTGGCGGATGGTTTAGAAGTGGCTGCCTCGATTGCGGCGCTGAAATCTTTGGTCGATGATACCACACAACCGCCCATGTACCGCGATTTGGCGGTTCTGCGTTTGGTCATGCTGGATGGCGATATGCCACTCGAGGCGCGGCGCAGCGCCTTGCAAGACATCTCAGGGCGCAGCTTTGGTGTTTTGGCGCGCGAGCAATTGGCCTATTTGTTGATCGAAGAGGGCAAAACAGACGAGGCGATTGCGGCGCTACAAGCCTTGGTTCAAGATCAAGCGGCCCCCGGTGGCTTGATTGCGCGGGCGCAACAGACGATCATCTCTTTGGGCGGCACTCTGCCCGAAACAAGCGCGGGATAACCGTGGCAAGACGGCCAAATAAAGGGCAATGCGATGAAGATGGCAAAGACGACACGGGTTTTGGCGGGATGTGTCACCTTGGCATTACTTGCGGCGTGCGAGCGTGAGGTGATCCTACCTGGCGAAAGGTTTGACACCCGCACGCCTTTGTCGGCGTCTTTGGCCGAAAACGCTGTGGACAGCACTGGTGTTGAAAACCGCAACCTGCCCATCGCCTTACCCGCCGCGCAAAATTTGTCGGAATGGGGACAAACTGGGGGCAATGCACGCCACAGTCTGCCCCATGCCAGCCTGTCTGGCGCGCCGACCCTGATCTGGTCAACAAAATTGGGCGCGGGCAATTCGCGCAAGGCGCGTTTGTCGGCAGCACCCGTGGTGGCGGCAGGGCGGGTTTTTGCCATGGATCAAGGCGCGCAATTGTCTGCCGTATCCGCCGAAACGGGTTCGATCCTATGGCAAAGCAATATTCGGCCCGAATTTGACACGTCGATCATTTCCGGTGGTGGATTGGCCACCGCCGCAGGGCGGGTGTTTGCGACCACAGGTTATGGAGAAACCATCGCCCTTGATGCCACAACGGGCGCTATTTTGTGGCGGCAGCGTTTGGACGGGGTTCTGTCTGGCGCACCCACTGTGAACAGTGACGCGGTTTATGTCATCGCGCGCGACGGTTCGGCCACGGCGATGAATGCCGCGACAGGCCGTATTTTGTGGCAGGTCGAAGGCGCGGGCAAATCCAGCGGGATGTTGGGTGCGGGCACTGCGGCGACGGATGGTGCGCTGGTCTATCTCCCGTTTGCGGCGGGCCAAATTCAGGCGCTGGATACATCTGGTGCGCCAAAATGGATGGGGGCTGTCAGCGGTCAGCGTTTGGGGCGTGCCTATGCGGGCTTTGGCGATGTGACGGGCGCACCTGTGATTGCCAATGGCGTGTTATATGCAGGCTCGAGCGCGGGGCGAACGGTCGCGCTGGACGCACAGACAGGAAATCGCATTTGGGGGGCGAGTGAAGGGGCGATGAACGCGCCTTTGGTTGTCGGTGGCTCTGTCTTTGTGGTCAATGACCAGTCGCGTCTGGTGCGTCTGGATGCGCGCGATGGATCTGTGATCTGGGCACAAGAAATGCCCTATTTCACCTCTGATAAACCCAAGCGCCTGAAGTCGATCACGGCGCATTTTGGCCCTGTTTTGGCGGGGGGGCGTCTGATCGTGGCCTCTGGCGATGGGGTGCTGCGGCTGTTTGATCCCGCATCAGGCGCGATCACGGGGCAGGTCGATATTCCGTCGGGCGCGGCCTCTGCGCCTGCACTTGCGGGGGGCAGCTTATTTGTCATGGGCGCGGGCGGGCAACTTCACGCTTTCCGTTAGGCTTTATGCGGTGTAAGGGAACAGCTTAGTTTGGCAGGAACCCAAAGATGAGCTTTACCCTTGCGATCATAGGCCGCCCCAATGTCGGCAAATCGACGCTGTTCAACCGCCTTGTGGGGCGCAAACTGGCCTTGGTCGATGACCAACCTGGCGTGACCCGCGATTTGCGCGAAGGGGACGCGAAACTGTTCGATCTGCGCTTTACGGTGATCGATACGGCGGGCCTTGAAGAGGTGACAGATGACAGTCTTCAGGGGCGCATGCGCCGTCTGACCGAACGCGCCGTTGATATGGCCGATATCTGCCTGTTTTTGATCGATGGACGGATTGGCGTGACCACCTCGGATGAGGTGTTTGCAGATATTTTGCGCAAACGTGGCGCGCGTGTCATCGTCGGCGTCAATAAATCCGAAGGGAAGGCGGGTGACGCGGGCGCAATCGAGGCGTGGTCCTTGGGATTGGGCGAACCGATCCGCCTGTCGGCCGAACATGGCGAGGGGATGGATGATCTTTACACCGTCTTGCGCCCGCTTGAGGGGGAATATGCTGAACGCGCCCTTGAAAACGATCCTTTGGTTGAGGTCGATATTTCCGAGGAAGAGGCCGACGAAGAACAAGACATCGAGGCGTTTCGCCCGACCATTAATAAACCGCTGCAAATCGCGGTGATTGGTCGCCCCAATGCGGGTAAATCGACGCTGATCAACAAAATCTTGGGCTATGACCGTTTGCTGACGGGACCAGAGGCGGGGATCACCCGTGACGCAATTTCTGTGCGCGCTGATTGGATGGGCACGCCGATCAAAATTTTTGACACGGCGGGGATGCGCAAAAAAGCGCGGATCAATGAAAAATTGGAAAAGCTGTCGGTGTCAGATGGCATCCGCGCCGTGCGCTTTGCCGAAGTTGTCGTGGTTCTGCTGGATGCCGAAATCCCATTTGAGGTGCAAGATCTGCGCATCGCTGATTTCGCCGAAACCGAAGGCCGCGCTGTGGTGATTGCGGTCAATAAATGGGATCTTGAGGGCGAGAAACAAGAAAAACTGGCCGAGCTGAAAGAAATGTTTGAACGCCTGTTACCACAGTTGCGCGGCGCACCCTTGGTCACCGTGTCGGGCAAAACAGGGCGCGGTCTGGACCGTTTGCATGATGCCATCATTGCGGCCCATGCGGTTTGGAACAAACGTATTCAAACCAACAAATTGAACACTTGGCTGGGGGCTATGGTCGAAAGCCACCCGCCACCCGCCCCCCAAGGCCGCCGCATCAAACTGCGCTATATGACCCAAGTCAAACAGCGCCCACCGGGATTTATCGTGATGTGTTCGCATCCTGATGATATGGCAGACAGCTATCGGCGCTATTTGGTCAATGGCCTGCGCGCGCATTTCGATATGCCGGGCACGCCCATCCGTCTAACGTTTCGATCACAAGCCGATAAGAACCCCTACCGCAATCCAAAATTCCACACGCCCAGTCGTCTGCGTAAGCATACCGAAGGCGGCTGGAAAAAGGACTAACGCCCCAAGGATTCGATGCGTAAAACCACCGTGGCCGCCAGCATTATGGTGGCCGCGATCCCTGCGGCGGCGGCTATCCCTGCGTTTACGTCCATATTGGCATGCACCACCGCCACCATCGACCATACCACCGTCAGCCCATAAATCGGCATCTGCGGGCGGCGCGATTGAATGAAAATGGCTGCGCCCAATAAGATCACCACCATGATCAGCGCCGTCGTTTCATGCGCTAAAATCCCATATCCGCCCAGCAATATGCCTGTGGACACCAAACTGGCCGCCGTCAACCAGCCCGCAAACATCGCCAAAGGCGCAGATAGGATCCAACGATCAGGCACCGATGGCGTGCGCCAAAATCCCGTGATG
>CAWUUC010000126.1:0-7189 GCA_963924905.1 uncultured Paracoccaceae bacterium | reverse complement strand
GCGGCAGTATCTGCGGCCTTGGCTTGGATTGCGGGATCCAATGCTTTGGCTGCGGGTTTAGGGGCGGGAACAAATTCGGCTTGCCCTTCTGCAAAGCCTGTACTTGCGGTTTGCGTCAACAAGATGCGCGAAATTGCAGCATAACCGTAAACCGCATTAACGCGCGCGCGCAGATGTTCCTTTTGCATCTCAATGATCGGGGCCATAGCACCTGATGTCAAAAGTGTCAGGCTTGCGCCCATGCCTTCGCGACCATAGCCGACTTTGACGGGTCGCGTGACGCGCGCCATGTCTTCACCCGCAATTTCCGCCCAATGCGTCAGCAGACGTGCCACGGCAAAACCCCGCGATTCCCCGACTGTGCGGATTTGATTTTGTAACAATCCCGAAGCCGCCTCGAACCCACGGGTGCGGCGTTTGTCTGATGGGGCGGGAATCGGTTTACGGGACATCTGGTTCTCTGGTGATCTTGCGCTATTCTAGGGTGGGATGAGGTATGCTGCCAGTGCTTTGGCGTAACATCGGCGGATGAGGTCATAAAGATTGCGTGATAAAGTCAGTTCTGCGCTGCTTAGATGGTATGACACCCATGCGCGGGTGATGCCGTGGCGCATCCCGCCCCAAGATCGCGCACGCGGTATATCACCCGATCCATACCGCATTTGGCTGTCTGAGGTGATGTTACAACAAACAACTGTGGCCGCCGTGAAACAGTATTTCCTGCGGTTTACAGCGCGGTGGCCGACAGTGGCAGATTTGGCAGCGGCTGATGATGGCGATGTAATGGGCGAATGGGCGGGATTGGGGTATTACGCCCGCGCGCGCAATTTACTGGCCTGTGCGCGGTCTGTTGTGGCCGATCACGGGGGGGTTTTCCCCAACACTGAACAGGGGCTGCGCGACTTGCGCGGGATCGGCCCCTATACAGCGGCGGCGGTGGCGGCGATTGCCTATGATCAACGCGCCGTTGTGGTGGACGGCAATGTCGAACGGGTAATGGCGCGGCTGTTTGCGGTGCAAACCCCATTGCCCGCAGCAAAGCCTGAATTGGTGGCGCTGGCAGATAGCGTCACGCCAAAGCTGCGTGCTGGGGATTATGCCCAGTCGGTGATGGATTTGGGGGCGACGATTTGCACACCACGCAACCCTGCCTGTACGATTTGTCCACTGCTGGCGCTGTGCGCGGGGCGCGATTTGGCCGCAGAATTACCGCGCAAGTTGCCAAAACCTAAAAAACCGACGCGGCAAGGCCAAGTTTGGATCGCCACGCGCCCTGATGGAATGATTTTAGTGGAACGCCGCGTCGATAAGGGTTTACTGGGAGGGATGCTGGCCTTTCCCTCTGATGGTTGGGACGGGGTGACGCAGGACGCACCGTTTGATGCCGACTGGCAAGATCATGGTACTGTGCGCCACACCTTCACCCATTTTCATTTGAATTTGCAGGTTTTGTCATCGCAATCAGCGGGCAATCCCAATAGGGGCGGTTTTCAATCCCTTGATCCCGATGATCTGCCAACTCTGATGCGTAAAGCATTTGACCTTGCATCACAAAGCAAAGAATAAAGCAGACATTTATCGCCGCATTGTTAGGGTTCTCACCCAAGAGTTGGAGTAAATATGACCGCCATTCCGCCCAGTGATATCCGCAAAATGCAAAATGCGCTGCCGTTTGGATTATCGCTGGTCTTGGCAGGGATTGGCGTTTTTCAAACGCTGCACGGGGGTTGGGCCTTGTGGCTGCTGCCGATCTCCTCTTGGGGGGCCTTCACCTTACTGGACGCACTGACGGGTCTGCACCAAGACAATGCGGATTTGAACACCGACGAAAAGGATTTGTTTTGGTATCGTGCCATCACAATCATTTGGTTTCCCATTCAGTTTTCAATCCTGCTTTGGATGCTTTGGTATGTCCCGCAAGCCGATCACTTGGGTCTGGGCGAAAAATTCGCAGCTTTTTTCGGGATGGGGGTTTTGGCGGGGACGATTGGGATCAACTATTCGCATGAATTGATGCATCAAAAACCTTCGTATGAACGGTGGCTGGCCGATTTTCTGCTGGCAAGCGTACTTTATTCGCATTTCAGGAGCGAACATTTGCGGGTCCATCATCTGTATGTGGCAACGCCGCGTGATATGGTCACGGCCCGCTATAACGAGGGGTTCCACCGCTTCTTCCCCCGTGTTTTGCTGGGCTGTGCGGTCTCTGCTTGGCGCGCAGAGGCGATGATGCTGGCGCGGCGTGGACTTGGACCATTTCACACGAGCAATCCATTTTGGCGCTATGGGGCGCTGCAAATTGCAATGGTTTTTGGCGCGTTTTTTCTGGGGGGTTGGCTGGGGCTGGGGTTGTTCATCTTTCAGGCTTTTGTCGCAATATGGCAGTTGGAATTGGTCGATTATATCGAACATTACGGGCTGACGCGCCGCCATTTGGGGGATGGGAAATATGAACATGTAATGCCACGCCACAGTTGGAACGCGCCCTTTCGGGCGTCAAACTGGCTGTTGATCAACCTGCAACGCCATTCGGATCACCATTATAAACCCGACCGCCGCTTTCCACTGTTGCAGACTTATACCGAAAATGACGCGCCACAACTGCCCTATGGTTATCCTGTGATGACGATGGCCGCGATGATCCCACCGCTATGGAAACGTATGATGAACCCGCGCGTGCGTGCTTGGCGTAAACAGTTTTATCCCGACATAAGGGATTGGCACCCCTATAATAAGGCGCTGAACCCAAGGCCGCGCTAAGGCAAAGTGATACGAATTGCGATGATGGCAAAGTAGCCTTGCCCCCCCCTTGGGACAATAATTGGGGCCAACAGTTTGGCATTTGCATCGCGATGTTTGGCATAGGCTAAAAGTCGGGCGGCCTCGCTGTCTTGTGCACGCAATGTCGTGATTTCCAACAAAACACCCGTGCCTTTGGCAAATCCGATATAGCCAAAGTGATGTGGCGCATCTGATAGAACCCGCATTGAGGGGCTTGGCCCGATGGCTGCGGCCAGATGGCCCGCTTGGGCCCAATCGCGGGCCGCCATAAAATCTGCACCTTGCAAAACACCGCTAGCCGCCACAGCCGCTTGCGTCGCCTGCATCGGGATCAACGGGGCAGTTTGGTCCCAACTTGGCGCGTTATTTGGGGCCAAAAACCCTGTCGCCAAATGCAACGCCACAACGATTCCAACCCCATAGATCGGCACGCCAAAACCGATCAGCCAGCGCAAACTCGGCAGCCGCAGCAGCGGTAGAATTATGATCCAACCCGCCATTGTCCAATGAGCAAGGCTGTTTTGACTGACCAAATATATCGCATTGAACACCAAAATTGGCCCCAAGCCGATCATCAAAACCATCCGCCGCACTGGATCGCGCCAAATCGCAGGGTCGAAAACTGTAATGATCGCCCAAACCAAGATCGGCGGGAGCAAATAGATGGCTTGACCCACTGCCATCAGTGCAAAATTATCGGGCGCAAAGCCCCCC
The DNA here is from genome assembly GCA_963924905.1 of uncultured Paracoccaceae bacterium. Taxonomy (GTDB): domain Bacteria; phylum Pseudomonadota; class Alphaproteobacteria; order Rhodobacterales; family Rhodobacteraceae; genus Cypionkella. The sequence goes on along the minus strand of CAWUUC010000126.1, from coordinate 3,694 downwards.
CCTGCCCGCCCTGTGTGAAAGGCAAATGATGCCCAATCATGGGTCATATTCCACACCAAAACGGGCAGCAAACCCAATAGCGACAGGCCCAGCGCCAAATAGAACCCGGGCCGCAAGAACCATCCACGCCCTATGCGACTGCTCACCATCCAAATCAGCAAAGAAATTGGCAAAAGCCCCGCTTGATATTTCGAAGCAAGCGCAAGCGCCAAACTGACCCCGCCCAAAACCCAATAACCGCCACCTTGGCCTTGGGCCAAGCGGATCAGCGCGAAAACCGTAAAGATCAACGCTGGATACAGCGGCGCATCGGGCAGAATCATCACCCCCGAAAAGGCGACCATCGGGGCAAATGCGGCCAAGCCTGCCGTCCAAACCCCAACTTTTTCACCGCCCAAGGCCTTGCCCGTTAGATAAAATCCCCACAGCGCAACACTGCCCAAAATCAAACTGGGCAGGCGCAGCAAAAAGGGTGCGTTGCTGCCAAACAGCCATTCGGCCGCGGCAGGCGCCCAAAATCCCAAAGGGGGATGATCAAAAAAGCTGATGGAAAATGACCGGCCGACCGCCAAAGCATAGGCCTCATCCGTGCCAAGGGGCAAAATGGCGGCAAAGGTGGCGCGCAAAAGCAAGGATAGGGCGATGATCCACCAAATGGGCATCGGCTATTTCACCCGCCAAGTCACAAGGCTGCTTGCGCCAAAATTCCACAATGCGCCCACCAGTGCGCCCATAACACTGGCCACTTGCCAATTTCCAACACCCAAGAGTACCCATTCCGCCACCGCCACATTGGCAATCGCGCCAATCAAACAAACGGCGTAAAATGAAAACAGACCGAAAATCAGCGCCCGCCCCTTCAGGGCACGGTCGCGGTAAGTGAGGGCATTATTGACGAAATAATTGGTGGTCATCGCCACCCAAACGCCAAAGGATTGGGCAATAAAAAATGCCGAGACCCCCATCATAAAGGCAAACTTAACCGCCAAAAGTTGGACAAAAACCCCGCTGACGCCAACGGCTGCGAATAAGATAAAGCGGATTGGGAAAATCCCCCCCATCATCCGCGTTGCAATCAGGCCCAAAAATTCCAACGTGACAGCGGCGTCCATTTTGCTCTCGCCAAATTGACGGTTGCGAAACTCATACCCGATCTCTGCCACACTCCAACGGCCTTTAGACGCGGCCAACATATCCGCCAAAATCTTAAACCCTTGAGTTTGTAAACCTAACACCACCTCATTAAAGCGTTCACGGCGGATCATAAAAAATCCACTCATCGGATCGCGGGCGGTTATTTTCAAAAAACGGCGGGCCAGATTGGTCGCCAGATTGCTGCCTGCCGCGCGAATCGCAGACAGCCCCCCTGTCGCAGATCCACCGTCAACAAATCGGCTGCCTATCGCCAAATCCAAGGCAGGATTGGCGGCAAACGCCGCAACCATTTCGGCCAGTTTTGTCTCATCATGCTGCAAATCGCCGTCCATGACCGCGACCAAAGGGCTGATTGCCGACAAGATACCTTCGATACAAGCCCCCGCCAAACCCCGCCGCCCGATACGGTGCAAAAGGCGGACACGAACATCCTGACGGGCAAGCGCATGCACTTCGGCAGCGGTGCCATCTGGGCTGTCGTCATCGACAAACAAAACCTCCCATTGAATACCCGTCAGCGCCTTATCCAGCAATGCGACCAGCGGGCGAACATTCTCGCGCTCATTGTAACAGGGCACAACCACAGTCAGTTCTGGCAGGGTTCGTTCAGACATGATTTTGCCTTCAATAGCCTTTGGTTTGGTCATAAAAGCACACCCCCCCATCCACAAGGGCGAAAAAACCCCGCCATGACGCGCATGGCAGGGCAAGTGATGCCACGGACATGGACCGCAGCACAGGCGTTCGAATGGGAATAACTTAGTGTGGGCGGCCCTGATCTGCCTCTAGCTCGGCGCGGATCTGTTGGCGCAGCATATCAATTGGGATCATTTTTCCATCCCGCTTGAAATGCCAATAGGTCCAGCCGTTGCACGAAGGCGCACCTTCAAGATGGGCGCCGACTTTGTGGATCGACCCTTTGATATCGGCCCCAATCAGCGTGCCATCTGCCCGCACTTTGGCCGAATAACGATTGCCAACCGAATATAACTCTTCGCCGGGACGTAACATACCGCGCTCGACCACTTGGCCGAAGGGAACCCTTGGTTCGGCACGTTTGGATCCTGTGACCTCAAGCGCCGAGGTTTCAAAACGACGCACGCGTGCAATACGTTCGCCTGCCACTTTGCGATAAGCCGCCTCGCGTTCAATACCGATAAAGTCGCGGCCCAGCATTTTGGCAACTGCGCCCGTGGTTCCCGTGCCAAAGAACGGGTCAAGCACAACATCCCCTTGATTGGTGGTCGCCAAAATCACGCGATGCAGCAGGCTTTCTGGTTTTTGCGTTGGATGGGCCTTGTCGCCGTGTTCATCTTTCAGGCGCTCATGCCCCGTGCAAATCGGCAAGACCCAGTCAGATCGCATCTGCACACCGTCGTTCAGCTCTTTTAGGGCCTCATAGTTGAAGGTGTATTTTGAACCTTCATCGCGTGACGCCCAGATCAGAGTTTCATGCGCGTTGGTGAGACGTTTGCCGCGAAAATTGGGCATTGGGTTTGATTTGCGCCAAACCACATCGTTCAGCATCCAAAACCCCTGATCTTGCAGCGCCGCACCAACACGGAAAATATTGTGATAGCTGCCAATCACCCAAATAGCGCCATTGGGTTTGAGCAGGCGCTTTGCCGCAGCCAACCAATCGCGGGTAAATTTATCATAGGCCGCAAAACTGGAAAATTGATCCCAATGATCATCAACTGCATCCACCAACGAATTGTCGGGACGATGCAAATCGCCCTTGAGTTGCAAATTATAGGGGGGGTCGGCAAAGATCAGATCGATGCTGCCAGCGGGAAGGGAATTCATCAAAGCGATACAATCGCCGTCAAGAATTTGGTTCAGCGGCAGGGAATCCCCCCGCGCTGGTATTGTTTTGGTTGCCATGCTCTGCCTCGTTGTCGCGACTTTAGCGCCGCTTGTTTGGGGCAGAATGGTTCGAAAAATGACATTCGTCAAATTATTTATTGAATCAAGGGGTTATAAGAAGTTCTTGATACAAGATATTGTGGACGGGTTTGAAGGATCGTCTATGCCAAGGGGTCACGCCAAGATTTAGCAACGCCGAAAGATGCTGTTTTGTCGGATAGCCTGCATTTTCAGCCCATCCATAGCCCGGAAACTGTGACGCCAAATCCACCATCAACCGATCCCGTGTCACTTTTGCAACAATAGAGGCAGCTGCGATCGACAAAGATTTTGCATCGCCTTTGACGATGGCTGTGGCGCGCCCTTGCAGATCACTTGGAATCAAATTTCCGTCCACAAGCACATGATCTGGCGCGCATGTCAGGCCAGCAACAGCACGCTCCATCGCAAGATGACTGGCGCGCAGGATATTTAGCGAATCAATTTCGGCGACGCTTGCATGGGCGACGGACACTTGGGCCATGTCCATCAGTTGATAAAACAAGGCCTCGCGCCGCGATGCAGTCAGCACTTTGGAATCCGCCAACCCTAGAGGAAGGCGCGCAGGGTCCAATATCACGGCGGCCGCGGTCACAGGACCGGCCAAGGGGCCACGCCCTACCTCATCCACACC
>CAWUUC010000125.1:0-2825 GCA_963924905.1 uncultured Paracoccaceae bacterium | reverse complement strand
AGCGCACCCTTGTTGTGGGGGACGAATTGATGGGTCAGCACGACGATCTGCTTGGCCAACTCCTCGGCCTTATCCACGAAGGCTTCACCGTGATACTTGCCAACAACTTTGTGCCCAAGATATTTTGTCAAACTGTCATGAACACGATCAACAGCGCTTTGGTATGGCGTCAGAAAGCATATCTTTTTGTCCGGATAATCTCTCGCAACCTGCACGATGCCCCAGACTGCTCCAATCGTTTTGCCCGACCCAGTTGGAAAGGGGAGATACTTCGGACCAGCGTCTTGGGGAGTGCTTGCCGCTTTGTCTACAATGGCAGAACAAACAACGTTGGCAGCATGAACTTGCCAATCTGATAGGAAAACGCTGTCATTCGGGAACTCCCCTCGCCGCCTAGCAACAGCTTCCTTCAAGATTTGATTGGCCATAAAACACACCACCAATTACCGTCACTCCAAGAGTATCTTGTCGGGGCATCTTGGCTTAAGCAAGTGGGTGATCAAATGTTTTTACCTGACCCAATCATCAAAGTTTAAAACATTGGGAAAAGCTAGCCGCCCTAGCCCCTAGCTAGCCCTTACTGGTTTCCACCTAAGCCAATTCTCAAAACTCGCCCCGCTGGCAAAGGCCATATACATTAACCTCATACCCCCCAGTGGCCCATGCCCCACCCCTATGGGACCCCATAGTACAGCGTTAACAGTTTCTGCGGAATGCTTGGTGTCGCACTGGATGACCACATCTGAGGCATCAGGATTGTAGACCAAATTACTGACCAAAAAATCCCTACTTGCTGTGAACAAGAGGCTGGTGTATCTAATGAAATCAGTGTGTTAGACGATGCATGATGCCTGTAGCGGGAACATAACGCAGACCTCGGGTACCAAATAAACTAAGATTGCTTGGCAAATTCTTAGGTAAGCGTCTGATAATACGCACAGATTCTAACCTATCCCATCGTGGGTATCAATGTTTGTAGACCAAAATCATCCCGCACAGTTTCGCTCGCAGAGACTATTTTAATTTTCCTAAAGTGTTCTGTCCGCCCTAATCCGTCGTGACACGCGTGTTAGAATCGTGCAGCGACGTCGCTGGATATCACATCATGGTGCCAATCCGCCTGCAAAGCTTGCAACGGCCTGTTTGGATGGCTGTTGGGCAAGGTTAAGATTGGCGCATAGGGTTGCCTTTTGGGATAAACTGTCGAAGTTATATGATGCCCCTCAAATCTCGGCTGATGAGAGTCTTGTGAAATGGTGGTCTATAGCTGGCTGAGATGCGAACACGATGTGCGAGGAAAGCGGCGCGCTCTTGTCGAACGAAAAGGGGGGCGTTCCGCCCCCCAAGGCCTACGGCCTTTCCCCCCTGAAGGTATTTGGGCCAATGTGAAATCAGCCGCGCATTCTAGACCCATCGGCGTCGAAGAGGGGCGCTAAGTGAACTGTCGCACGGCGCCGTTCCCCCAAGATTTCTATTTCGGCCTGAAGGCCGTCCTTGACTTTATCGGCGGGCAAAAAGCCCATCGCAAGAGATTTGCCCAAATGGTGCGAATAGCCGCCCGAGGTGCAAAAGCCCACCACAGCGCCCTCCAGCCAAATTGGTTCCCATGCCACCACATCAGCCTCATTTGCATCGACAATAAATTGTGCAAGGCGGCGTTTTGGCCCTGATGCCTTTTCGGCCATCGCCGCTGATTTTCCGATCCAATCAGCGTCTTTGTTCCAGCGGATAAAGCGGTCCAAGCCTGTTTCGGCGGGGGTGTAGTCGGGGGAATATTCGCGTCCCCATGATCCAAACCATTTGTCCAGACGCAAGGACATCATAGCGCGCATTCCAAAGGGTGTGATCCCCAAATCTGCGCCCGCCGCCATCAAAACATCCCAGAGGTGGCGCACCGACATATGGTCGCAAAAAATCTCATATCCCAAATCTGCCGTATAGCTGACGCGTTGCACGATGCAATTTGCCATGCCCACAGTCATGCGCCGCACATCCATGAATTTGAACGCGTCATTGCTGACATCTGACCGCGTGACGCGCGCCAAAAGATCGCGGGCTTTTGGTCCTGCGATTTGAAACCCAGACCGCGCATCAGAGACGTTTTCGACCGTCACACCTTCCATCGCGTTTTGTTCAAACCAGCGGTAATGCCAGCCTTGCGCGCCATAGCTGGCAGTCAGTTGGAATTCGGTTTCCGAGAGGCAAGAGACTGTGAAATCACCGATGATCTTACCCGAATGGGCCAACATTGGGGTCAGTGACAGACGCCCTGGCTTTGGGATGCCCCCTGCCATAATTCGATCGAGCCAAGCGCGCGCATTAGGGCCGCGCACGATATATTTGCCGAAATTTTGCAGCTCATTTATCCCAACACCGCCGCGCACGCCGGCCACTTCGCGCGCTGTGGCCTCCCATGCGTTCGACCGACGAAAGGTTGGCTCTTCATAGGTGGGCTCGCCCGGCAGGGCGTAATAATTGACCACCTCTAGCCCGTATTGCTGACCCCACACGGCGCGCAGCGCGGTATTTGTGTCATACATCGGCGTGGTGCGAAAGGGGCGGGCGGCGGGGCGTTCTTCGTTCGGATAGCCGACAGAAAAGCGCATTTGATAGTTTTCAATGACTTTTGGCACGGTATAGCCGGGCGTCGTCCATGTGCCGAAACGTGACACATCAAAGCCGCGTGGATCTCGTTCCACCTCGCCGTTGATCATCCATTGTGCCAAGGCCAGCCCCATGCCGCCACCTTGCGAAAAACCTGCCATCACAGCACAAGCTGACCAGTAATTGCGTAAACCCTGTACGGGGCCAATCAGCGGGTTGCC
>CAWUUC010000124.1:0-2672 GCA_963924905.1 uncultured Paracoccaceae bacterium | reverse complement strand
GCCCGTGATCGGGGTCAGGTTCAAATCGCCCAAGATATCGGCAAACAGGGCGAAAACCTCGGCATCGGCAGCCTCACAGGCGCTGCGGTCAAACAATTCATAGCCGACTTGCAGATATTCAGATGGCCGCGCACTCAGATGATCTTGTTTGCGAAACACCTCGCCCATATAGCAATAACGCGCAGGATCGGCCCCATGTTCCATATGCGCCTGCACCACGGGCACCGTAAAATCGGGCCGCAACATCATTTCACCGCGCAATGGGTCACGGGTGACATAGGCGCGCGCGCGCATATCCTCGCCGTATAAATCCAACAAAGTTTCTGCAGGCTGCAAAATATCGGTTTCAACAGGCAGCGCACCTGCCGCCTGTAACAGACCAAATAGGCGCTCTGCCTCGGCCCTGATCTCAGCCTTAGTCATTGGCCAACATCGCCTTGACGGCCGACACCAGATCAGCGCGCGGAACTTCGACCTGCGCGGGTCGGTCTTTCCATTCCTCCAGCGTGGCCGATTGCGCGATCTTTGCGCCCAAAACCAAATCTTTCAGGATAACGACGCCCTTTGCCACCTCATCCCCGCCTTGTATGACGGCAATCGGACTGCGGCGTTTATCGGCATATTTCATCTGATTGCCAAAGTTTTTCGGATTGCCCAAATAAACCTCGGCACGGATGCCGGCAGCGCGCAACTCGCCCACCATTTCCATGTAATCGGCCATACGATCACGGTCCATCACCGTGATAACAATTGGCCCCGCCGTATCGGCCACGCCGCGCCCTTTGGCCGCCAAAGCCGCCAGCAAACGATCCACGCCGATCGATACCCCTGTTGCAGGCACAGCTTGGCCCGTAAAGCGTTTGACCAAATCATCATAACGCCCGCCGCCTGCAACAGATCCAAACTGCCGCTTGCGCCCCTTGTCATCTAGGATTTCGAAGGTGAGTTCGGCCTCATAGACGGGGCCAGTGTAATATCCAAGGCCGCGCACGACGCCCGGATCTAGCACAATGCGGTCTGCTCTATAGCCTTGGGCATTCAACAAGGCGGCGATCGTTTCCAATTCCGCTACCCCCTCCAGCCCAATGGCAGAATTCCCAACCAAGTCGCGCAGCCGTGCCACTGTTTCGGCCCCTGTATCCCGTTTGGCCGACATAAATCCCATCACAATGTCAGCCTGCGCGTCGCTTAACCCCGCCCCTTTGGTGAAATCGCCGCTGTCATCTTTGCGTCCCGCGCCCAACAGCTGTCGTACCCCGTCCTCACCCAGACGATCAAACTTATCTATGGCGCGCAGCACAATGCCGCGCTCATTGGCAAAACGGTCTGGATCGGTCAGATCCAAAACTCCCGCCACTTCCATTACGCCATTGAGCACCTTACGATTGTTGATCTTGACAACATAATCGCCGCGCTCGATCCCTGCGGCCTCAAGTGCGTCGGCCAGCATCGCACAAATCTCGGCATCCGCCGCAACGGATGGCGCGCCCACCGTATCGGCATCACATTGATAAAACTGGCGAAACCGTCCTGGTCCTGGCTTTTCATTGCGCCAAACAGGGCCAAAGGCATAGCGGCGATAGGGGCTGGGCAAATCGTTGCGGTATTGCGCGGCCACGCGTGCTAAGGGCGCTGTCAGATCATAGCGCAGCGCCAGCCAATCGGCATCCTCATCCTGCCAGCCAAAAACACCCTCATTGGGCCGATCGACATCTGGTAAAAACTTTCCTAACGCCTCCACGGTTTCCACCGCGCTCGTCTCTAACGGATCAAACCCATAGCGATGATAAACCCCTGTGATTGCCGCCAGCATATCGCGGCGTGCGCTCACTTCTGACCCAAAATAATCGCGAAACCCTTTCGGAGTTTCGGCGCGGGGACGGCGGATTTTTCCATCAGACATCGGCTTGGCCCTTTGTATTTCTTGCGACATCCTGTAGCGGATGGGGCCAAGGGCGGCAAGCAGGGATGCAAAACATGGATCAGATTGAAACGCTGGAAATCAAGATCGCACATTTGATGCGCGCTTTAGATGACCTTTCTGATGTGGTGGCCCGCCAGTCCAAAGAAATTGACCGATTAACGCGGCTGACGGCCCTTTTGGCAGAACGCGAGGCCGAGCGCGAAACAGACGCGCCCGCCGCAAATATCCGCCCGCCTCATTGGTAATCCTTGAACCTTTCCCCCTCACAGACCACATTGGGGGCATGACAAACCTACCCGCCCCATTTAGCGCAGATTTGGAAGGTCAAATTCGGGATCTTGCCCGCGCCCATCGTCGCGCCAATGGTCCAATTATGTCGCTCGTCAACCGTTTTGGCACCACGGTCGAGGGGCAATTGTCCCGACTGCCCCAAAGCGTGCAAAATCAGATCGAACAGGTCCTCATCACCGCCTTGACTGGCGCGCATTATCTGGCAGGGGTTGCAGATCAAGGCCCCGATTTGGGGCGGCGTGCCAGCACTTGGGCCGCAATCGCCACAGGGGCGGCTGGCGGATCGGGCGGGTTGGCCACGGCTTTGGCCGAATTACCCGTCACAATCACCGTCTTTTTGCATGCCATTCGCCGCGAGGCACGACTTGCCGGATTTGACCCACTTCAAGATGGCATCCGCGCTGCCTGCCTTGAGGTTTTTGCCGCCGCCTCACCTCTCAGCGACGATGATGGCATC
>CAWUUC010000123.1:0-2661 GCA_963924905.1 uncultured Paracoccaceae bacterium | reverse complement strand
GCCCGCCATGGCATCGCCTTTGACGAATTTCGATGCACCGTCCATTGAACCGTAAAACTCGGCCTCTTCGCCAACTTCTTTGCGGCGTGCCGTGGCCTCTTCTGGCGTCAATATCCCTGCATTAAGATCAGCATCAATCGCCATCTGTTTGCCCGCCATCGCATCAAGGGTAAAGCGCGCCGACACTTCAGACACGCGCCCCGACCCTTTGGTGATCACAACAAGGTTGATGATGACCAAAATGATAAAGACAAAAATCCCGACAGTATAATTGCCAGAAACAACAAAATCGCCAAAGGCTTTGATCACATATCCTGCCGCATCGGGGCCATTGTGACCATCAGTCAAAACAATCCGCGTTGAGGCGACGTTTAACGACAGGCGCAAGATTGTGGCCAACAACAACAAGTTCGGAAAGGATGAAAAATCCAGCGGTCGATGCGCGTGCATCGCCACCATCAAGATGAGCAAGGACAATAAGATATTGAACACAAAGAACGTGTCGAGCAAAAACGCAGGCAGCGGCAAGACCATCATCGCAATCAAAGCCAGAATGCCGATTGGCATAGCAGAGCTTTGCAGCATGCTTTTCCAATCGTCCGCCGCTTTTGTCTTCCCTGTCAATTCCATGACACCCCCCAGGCCGTCAAAATTCAAACACTCAGCGCTTTTTCGAACCGATCTTTGGTCTATTTGCCCGTTTGCGGCAAAAATTTGATCCGTCCGAGGCCGCGTTTCAGCGCCCACGCAATACAAAAGCAAAATCTGTGCCAAATGGCGTTTCCTGCGAAATTTCGATATCTGGCACAGTTCATGCAAGAAGGCGGCGAACCAGTTGGGAGGTGCAGGATTTGCCCTTCCCTAAAAAAGGAGTTGACCGCTTTGACCCATAATCCATTGGTTGCCCTGACGTTTGGGCTGATCTTGCTGTCTGGATGCGATGCACCCGGGGCCTATGGCCAAAATGGCGCGGGCCACGAAACTGCCGCACAGCAATTGGCTGCAACAGAAGCCGCGCTTGACAAGATGGGCCCCACATCTGGCAGCTCTGTCACAGCGGCGTCCACCGTGCCCACCATTCAAGGTATCGGCTATGCTGTCGTCTCGGTGCAGCCAGGGCGCAATACCGCGCAAAAGACCCTGCTTGCCATTCGCGCGGCGCGCATGGACGCAATGCGTGCCTTGGCAGAGCAAATCCACGGGCTTAGCATCGACAGCCGCACCACAATGGCCGAGGCGGTGGTGCAGTCTGATACGCTGCGCGCCACAGTGACAGGTGTGATCCGCGGTGCGCGCACTGTGCATATCGAGCCGCAATCGGCAGACGTCTATGAGGTTTTGCTAGAGGTGGACCGTGCCATGATCGACCATATGCTGCGGATCGCGCGGCGAGGGCGGATCTGAGCCTGATCATGAAACGGTTTTCCCCATTCTTTGCCCTAATGCTGGCCTTGGGTCTGGCTTGTCCTGCCACGGCAGAGGTGCGTCGTGTGCAAGCGATGGGGCAGGCGGTCAACAGCGGTGTGGGCGCAGATGTCACCCGCCGCCGCGCTTTGCAAGAAGCCCTGATTGAAGCCGCGCTTTCGGCGGGGGTTGACGTGAATGGCTATGCGGCCAGTTCAAATTCTGTTTTGACGTCGGATCAACTGGTGGTGCGCCCTTCGTCGCGGATTTTGGGCTATTCTGTCTTGTCCGAGGGGCAAAGCGGCGATTTTTACCGCGTCACCGTCGAGGCTTTTGTCGGCGATCCACCGCAGGCCACGTTTTGCGCACAGCGTGCGGCAGTCGCGGCCTTGGCCTATCGTCCTGCCGTTGCGGTCGATCTGCATTCCCCCGTTTGGCTGGAAAAATTTGGCGCGGATTTGGCAACAGAGATCCAAGATGCGCTGTTGCGGTCAAAAAACGGGAAGATGACACGCACCGATGCCTCTGGCCCTGCTGCGGCGTCATTGTCGCGGGTGCCACCAGATATGGATTATACCGCTTTGACGCGGCGACGCTCGGTGGCCCCTGCCACGGCGGCCCCTGCCACGGTGGCGGGTGGGCTTGCCATCACCTCGGATTTGTCGCTTTCGCTTTTGGGCGGGGATCATGCGGGCACATCGGTCCTGATGACCCTGAACCTGCGTTTGATCGAGAGCGCATCGATGCAGGTCAAAAAACAAAAGAAAATTGAAATGCGAACACCTGTTGGAACGAATTTGCCGATCCGCCAGATCAATCAAATGCTGCGAAAGGATCGCCAGCAGATTTCAGCACTTTTGATGGAAGGCGTCGATGCTGAAATCAATGATTTCTTGGGCAATTATCGCTGCGAGCCGCTGGTTGCGCCCTTGGATTATGCGAACGGAAAATTAAGCCTGCCGTTCGGCACTGAAGATGGGGTGACGAAAAATATGTTGGCCTATACAGATCGCGGAGATCAGCCATTTCTTTTGTTTCGCATCACGGATTTGCAACCCCATCGCGTGATCTTGGCCACGATTGATCCATCATCAGATGCGAAGCAATTGGCAGGTGTGCCCGCACAATTCATGGCAGATACCCCATGAAAGCTGCGGTCTGGGCCATCTTTTTGTTGTTCTTGCCCAATCTGGCAGCCGCCGACAGCACGGTTGTGACGGGCGGCGATGTGGCCGCGCGCGTCGAACAGGTCTTGGA
>CAWUUC010000122.1:0-9149 GCA_963924905.1 uncultured Paracoccaceae bacterium | reverse complement strand
AATTCACCCCCAGGATATTTTCAAAGAAGAAAAGGGGCGGGGCAAGATGCAAAAAGCTGGTCGGCGGGCGGCAATTGTTGCGCTGCCAATTGTTGTTGGATATTTGCCGATCGCTTTTTCGTTTGGGGTTGCAGCAACGCGTGCGGGACTAAGCCTGTTTGAGGCCGTCTTGTTAAGTGTTTTGGTCTATTCAGGGGCCGCCCAATTCGTGGCCATCGCACTGATCGCGGCTGGAACACCATTTTTGGTGTCAGTCGCAACCTTGGTTGCGATGAGCTTGCGCCATATTCTTTATGGGCCAAGTTTGATGCGCGCAGCGGGCAAACCTGCGCGTTACGCCGGGATTTGGGGGTTTGGGCTGACGGATGAGGTTTTGGCTGCGGCGCTAGGCGCGTTTGCGCGCGGTCAGGTCTTTTCAGATCGCTTTATGTTCGTTTTGACAGCGGCGGCCTATGGCGCATGGGTTTTGGGAACTTATTTTGGCGCTTTGGCGGGTGCAGCCGCCCTAGAGCAATGGCCAATGTTGAACGCAAGTTTAGATTTTATGCTGACCGCGCTATTTTTGGCATTATTGCTGTCTATTTTGCAGCGCGCCCAATTGGGAATTATTGTGGTTGCAGTTGTGGTGATGGCCGCTGCGGGGATCGCGATTTCGCCGGTTGTGGGGATTTTGGCAGGCATGATCGCGGGTGCGGCTTTTGGTACATTTACGGGGGGCAGGGATGCGGGTTGAAATATTGGCCTTGGCTGCCATCGTGGGTGGCTGCATCTGGGCTTTGCGTGTTTTGCCCTTGCGCCTCGACATCAGCCGCCTGCCTCAACAGGGGCGAATGGCGCGATTTTTTGCTGCAACGGGCGTTGCGGCCATAGCAACATTATGTGCTGCTGGTCTTTTGCCGTATCTGTTGAGCGGCGATTTTGTAGCAGCAGGGATCGGCGCAGTCGCGGTCATCACGGGTTTTTTCACGACGCGATCGACGGTTGTGGCGACAGTTTTCGGGTCGGCGGTTTATGGAATTGCATTTACGCAGCTTTGGGTTTAGCGCTGGATCATTGTGTTTCATCCAAGGATCAAATCATGACATCCCCCAAAGGTTACTCGATGGTGCAAATTGCTCTCCATTGGGCTATTGCCGCATTAATTTCGTTCCAATTGATTTTTGGTGAAGACATGGGGCGCGCGTGGCGTGCCGTCGAAAATGGTTCTGTGCCCGAGATGAATCTTTGGATTTGGGCGCATATCTTGGTCGGTGGAACGGTTTTGGCCCTTGTTATCTGGCGATTAATTCTGCGGTTTTTGCGGGGCGTGCCGTCGGCACCTGCGGGTTTGTCTAAACGGATGGTTTTGGCAGGCGAGGTTGGGCATTGGGCCCTTTATGCGGTGATGGTTGGCGCACCTGTGACTGGCTTGGCCGCGTGGTATGGTGGCATACTTCCCGCGGGCGAGCTGCACGGTTGGCTCAAGCCGCTGATCATTGCCTTGGTGGTTTTGCATATCGCAGCGGCGTTTTGGCATCAATTTATCCGCAAGGACGGCTTGATGATGCGGATGAAAAAACCACAAACTTAGGCAGTGTTTAAAAAAAGGCGAACAGTTTCCTCAAACTCTCGGGGGCGTTCGGCGTGCAGCCAATGACCTGCATTTGCCAATTTGGCAAAACGTGCTTTTGGAAAAAGTCCCAAGATCTTGTCGCGATACTCTGGCCGCACATAGCCCGAGTGCGCGCCTGTCAAAAACAAGGTGGAACCGCGAAACACACCTTGGGTTTCGGGCCAGCCCACGACATTGGGCATTTCTGCTTCCAAGACGTCAAGGTTTAGACGCCATCTGGCAGGCGTTGATTTCAAATCCAACGATTGCAAGAAAAACGCGCGTAAGGCGGCATCTTGGATCAAGGGTTCCAAACGAAAATCGGCATCGCCACGCCCAGAAAGCCCATGTAAATCAAGGGCGCGCATCGCGTGGATATGTTGGGTCTGATCATGGTCATAAGCGATCGGCGCAATATCTGCGATGACCAATTTGTGGATCAATGTCCCTTGTGTCAGCGCCAATTGCATCGCTGCCTTGCCGCCCATGGAATGGCCCATCAAATCCGCGTGCCCGCCCAAGTGATCAATGACTTCGGCTAAATCGGCGGCCATATCGGCATAGCTGTGACGATCGCTGCGCGGGCTTTCGCCATGGTTTCGCATATCTACGGCAAAGACATCGCGCTCATCTGACAAACGCCGTGCAATCACGCCCCAATTCCTGCCAGACCCATAAAGGCCATGCGAGATGACCAAAGGCGGCAAAAGGCTGGTGACTTGGGCGGGGTGGTGGATCATGTGAAGCATACCGAGTATTAGCCCGCCCAGCGGCAAAGGGCCAGTGTTGCAATCCTTGATTGTGGCGAATTATCGCCGTAGGGTTTTGATAAAAGGGAATTCAAATGAAAAATTTAACGGATGAAATTGCCCATTTAAGTCGGTTGTTGCGGGTGGGGTTAGGGATGCGCGGCGCGACTTTGGGCGATCAACTGCGCCGTGGAGGGCGTCTTTTGCCAAAACAGATCAGGGCGGCGGCAAAGCGGTTGGCCGCAGCCGAAACAGTCATCGGCGCCCCTAAACTGGCAAAACAGTTGGATATTCAAGGATTGGCCAAGGACTATAGAGATTGTGTTTTGTATTTAGAGCGCGTGTCACAAGGGAGGTATCACCCCTTGTGGTGGCGGATTGCATCATGGGTGGCTTTGGCAATTGTCATCGTCGCAGCCTTTGCGGCGATGATCTTTTACCCAAATTAGCGGCGCGGATTTCCCGCGCCGCGCTTTGATCACAGATCAGGATAAATTGGAAACTTTTCGCAAAGTGCCTCGACGCGGGCCTTAACAGATGCTTCCACGGCTGCGTTTCCGTCTTCGCCATGTGCGGCCAGACCATCCACAACTTCGACAATCCAATCGCCGATGAGGCGAAACTCTGCCTCGCCAAAACCGCGCGTTGTTCCCGCTGGCGTGCCCAGACGAATGCCGCTGGTGACGGTTGGTTTTTCCGTATCAAAGGGGATGCCGTTTTTGTTGCAGGTGATATGCGCGCGGCCCAATGCCTTTTCGGTGGCATTGCCCTTGACGCCTTTGGGTCGCAGATCGACCAACATCAAATGGGTGTCAGTGCCAGATGTGACCGTGCCAAGTCCACCCTTCATCAATTGATCCGCCAAAGCTTGGGCGTTTTTGATCACTTGTTGCTGATATGTCTTGAATTCGGGTCGCAGCGCCTCGCCAAAAGCGACCGCTTTGGCCGCGATCACATGCATCAATGGCCCGCCTTGGATACCTGGGAAAATAGCCGAATTGAATTTTTTGGCCAAGGATTCGTCATTCGTCAAGATCATGCCGCCGCGCGGACCGCGCAATGTTTTATGGGTGGTCGTGGTCGCTGCATGGGCATGAGGGAAGGGGCTGGGATAAAGACCTGCTGCCACCAGACCCGCAAAATGTGCCATATCCACCAAAAGGTAGGCGCCAACTGAATCGGCAATCTCGCGCATCCGTTTGAAATCGATCACACGCGGAATTGCCGAACCACCTGCGATGATCATTTTGGGTTTGTGTGTTGCTGCTAATTCGGCAACTTGATCATAATCCAGAGTCAAATCTTGCGCGCGTACACCATATTGGATCGCGTTGAACCATTTGCCTGACTGGTTTGGGGCAGCGCCATGGGTTAAATGGCCGCCTGCGTCCAAAGACATCCCCAAAATCGTATCACCTGGGGCAAGCAATGCCTGAAATACACCTTGGTTGGCTTGACTGCCCGAATTGGGCTGCACATTGGCAAAGTCGCAGCCAAACAATTGTTTGGCACGGTCAATCGCCAGATTTTCGGCAATATCGACGAACTGACAGCCGCCATAGTACCGCTTGCCCGGATAGCCTTCGGCATATTTGTTTGTCATGACCGACCCTTGGGCCTGCATCACCGCGCGCGAAACGATATTCTCAGAGGCAATCAATACAATCTCATGGCGCTGACGGCCCAATTCTTGGGTGATCGACGCAAACAGCTCTGGATCGCTGCTGGACAGGCTTTCAGTGAAAAATCCACGTGTGGCGGTCATAGGGCAACTCCTGCACAAAATCATTGCACAAATATCTAGGGCATCATGCGGGGTTGGGAAAGGGTGGAAACGACCTGATATTGCATAGGTTTGACATCAAAGGGGGCAGATCAGAAACTATTGTGTTCAAGAAGGCTTGAGTTTAGGGGCCCTGCCCCCCAAACTGTGCGAAACAAAAGGAACCCGTTTGTGAGTTTGCACCGTATCGCCTTTTTGGCCAGCCCTGTCATCGCCGCGCAAGAGGCGTTGGCAGATTTGACCAAACGCTATCAGCAAGTCGATCTGGATAAGGCCGATGTGATTGTGGCCCTAGGGGGGGATGGGTTCATGCTGCAAACGCTGCATGACACACAACACCTAAACCTGCCCGTTTATGGGATGAATTGCGGTACGGTTGGGTTTTTGATGAATACCTTTGATCTGGATGATCTGCCTGCGCGCTTAGCCGCTGCAGAAGAGGCGGCGATTAACCCTTTGATCATGCGGGCGGTTACAGTGGATGGCACCGAGCAGCACGCCCTTGCCATTAACGAAGTGTCTTTGCTGCGCGCTGGCCCCCAAGCCGCCAAATTGAAAATCAGCGTGGACGGTAAGGTACGTCTGGATGAATTGGTTTGTGATGGTGCCTTGATCGCCACACCCGCTGGGTCCACCGCCTATAATTATTCCGCGCATGGTCCAATTTTGCCGATCGGGTCCGATGTTTTGGCGTTGACCCCAATGGCTGCCTTTCGCCCCAGACGCTGGCGCGGGGCGCTATTGCCAAAGACCGCCGTTGTGCGATTTGATGTTCTAGAGCCCGAAAAGCGCCCCGTGCGCGCGGATGCCGACAGCCGTGCCGTCACCAATGTTGTGATGGTCGAAGTGCGATCTGATCCGACAATTGCCCATCGTATCCTATTTGATCCGGGTCACGGCTTGGAAGAACGCCTGATCGTGGAACAGTTCGCCTAAGTCTTCGCATACCCCAAACTTTGCAACGCGATCTTGATCTCATCCAAAATGGCTGGATCATCTATCGTCGCAGGCATTTTCCATTCTGTGCCATCCGCGATTTTCACAATCGTGCCGCGCAGGATTTTGCCTGATCGTGTTTTGGGCAATCGATCCACCACCACGGCCCGTTTGAAATCCGCCACGGGGCCGATTTTTTCGCGCATCAATGCGACACATTCCTTGACCACATCCGCCGCAGCCCGATCTGATCCTTTATTAAGGCATAAAAACCCAACGGGTGATTGTCCTTTCAAATCATCGCCGACACCGACCACACAGCATTCCGCGACATCTTTATGGGCGGCCAACACTTCTTCCATCGCGCCTGTCGACAAACGATGCCCCGCCACGTTGATCACATCATCGGTGCGCGCCATGATATAAAGATAGCCATCTTCATCAACATATCCCGCATCGCCCGTCTCGTAATATCCGGGGAAATGCGAAAGATAGCTTTTTATAAACCGCGCCTCGGCGTTCCACAGGGTGGGCAAAGTGCCGGGCGGCAGTGGCAGTTTGATCGCGATTGCACCCAGTTGGCCGGGGGCGACAGGATGGCAGCCCTCATCTAAAATTTGCACATCATAGCCGGGCATTGCGACTGTGGGCGACCCCACCTTTAGCGGCAGCGCCTCAATCCCCAAAGGATTTGCGGCAATGGCATAGCCCGTCTCGGTCTGCCACCAATGATCGACCACGGGAACGCCCACATGGTTTTGTGCCCAATGCACCGTATCTGGATCGGCCCGTTCGCCCGCCAGATAAATAGCCCGCAAATCGCCCAAATCATATGTTTTTGGCAAATGCCCATCAGGGTCTTCACGTTTGATCGCGCGCAAGGCCGTGGGGGCTGTGAAAAAGGCACGCACCTTGTGCTGGGCAATGACCCGCCAAAATGTGCCCGCATCGGGTGTGCCAACAGGCTTACCCTCAAAGACGATTGTGGTGCATCCCGCAATCAAGGGCGCGTAGCAAATATAGGAATGACCCACCACCCAGCCAACATCCGACGCCGCCCAAAACACGTCCCCCGCGCCACAATCATAAATCGCCCGCATCGTCCAATTCAGCGCAACCAAATGCCCCGCCGTTGGGCGCACCACACCCTTAGGCGCGCCCGTCGTGCCAGAGGTGTAAAGTATATACGCCGGATGATTGCCGGCCACGGGGACACATTCTGCTGGTTCGACCCCAAATTGAAAGCTGTGCCATGCGACGTCACGGCCTTCAACCAGACTGGCAACCTCTTGTTCGCGTTGTAAAATCACACAAAAATTGGGCTTGTGGGTTGCCATCTCAATGGCTGCATCCAAAAGGGGTTTGTAATGAACGACACGGCTGGGCTCGATCCCACATGAGGCCGCTATTATCGCTTTGGGTGTGCAGTCATCAATCCGAACGGCCAACTCCGCCGCCGCAACGCCGCCGAAAACCACAGAATGGATCGCCCCCAGTCGGGCGCAGGCCAACATGGCCTCAACCGCTTCTGGAACCATGGGCATTTAGATGATGACGCGATCACCCTTCTCGACACCTTTGGCGCGCAGCGCACCAGCCAGATTTGCAACGCGTGCTTGCAACTCTTTGTAAGTGATTTCACGTTTGCTGTGGGTCACGGGGCTGTCATGAATGATCGCCACCTGATCGCCGCGCCCAGCCAAAACATGGCGATCAACGGCATTAAAGCAAGTGTTCACTTCGGCATCCGTATACCATTCATAAATCGGCGCGCGACTGTGATTGAGGGCATTTGACGGTGGTATTACCCAGTCAATGCCCGTCGCAGCTTGCATCCAAAATCCCTCTGGATCAGCCTTCCAGCCTTCATACACAGCGCGGTATCCCATCAGTGCCTCCGTTCAACTGAGGCAACGTTACGCTTTGTGCCAATTCAGCGCAAGTTTTCGCCCGCAAAAGGTCGCCCTACTTTGCAGGTTTGTTGGAATTTCTGCGCTAACTTTTGCAAACCGTTCTAGTTTTATATAATTATCGCAAAACTTACAAAGGTTTGCAAACTGTGTTGGGAATTCTGCAAAGTCTGCTTTGACCTCGGGCGGTAGGTGCCTCCGGCGGAGGTATTTTTGTCAGTATGAAAGACTTTCACACTGGAAATATACCACCCGCGGAGCGTCCCACCCTAGCCGTAATGCGCCACGGGGGTCCCTGCGAGGGCTGCAATATTCAAAAGACCGCGCGCTGTAATGGAAGGGGTGACGATATGGGCGCGATTTCCCATGCCCATCAAGATTGGTCCAACCTCTAGCCCACCTGCGCGCATTTTCAGAATGTTTCTGGTCGTTGATGCCGCGTCGGTATAGGCAAAAATCACCACATTTGCGGCCCCTGAAAGGGTCGAATTGGGGAACATTCGGCCCCGCAATTCGGGATCTAGGGCGGCGTCGATACTCATCTCGCCGTCAAATTCGAAATCTGTTTTCTGGCCGCGCAAAATATCCATCGCGCCCCGCATCCGCCGCCCAGAGTCGCTGTCCAGGTTCCCGAAATTTGACGCAGAGCAAAGTGCAACCTTGGGCTGAACGCCAAATCGGCGTGCATGGCGGGCGGCCCCGAGGGCGGCAAGTGCGATTTGATCGGGAGTTGGGATCGGGTTGATTTGTGTATCTGCGATAAACAACGGGCCATCTTCAAGTATCATCAAAGAAAGCGCCCCTTGTGGGGCAAAGCCATCACGGCCCAACAGTTGATTGACGTAATTCAAATGCCATAAATATTGACCAAAGGTCCCACATATGAGGCTATCTGCGTCGCCACGATGGACGGCAATTGCCCCAATCGCAGTTGTATTTGTCCTCATCACAGCGCGGGCAATATCGGGGGTGACGCCTTGGCGGGCCAAAACCTCGTGATAACTGCCCCAGTAATCGCGGTAACGATGGTCGCTTTCAGGGTTGATGATTTCAAAATCTTTATCAGGGCGAATGGGCAAACCTGCCCGTTCACAGCGCGCTGCGATCACCTCTGGTCGACCAATCAAGATGGGTTTTTGGGTGGTTTCTTCCAGCATCGCATTGGCTGCGCGCAAAACGCGTTCATCTTCGCCTTCGGCAAAGATAATGCGGCGGTTTGCGGTGCTGGCTGCTTCAAATACAGGGCGCATGACGAGGGCGGATTTAAAAACGGAACTGTCCAAGGCCTCGCGGTAGGCATCCAAATCATCAATCGGGCGGGTTGCAACGCCTGTTTCCATCGCCGCACGTGCCACCGCGCTTGCAACGACACCAATCAGGCGCGGATCAAAGGGCTTTGGGATCAGATAATCTGGTCCGAACGAAAGTGTTTCGCCGCGATAGGCGGCGGCTGCCTCTGCCGAAGTGGTCGCACGGGCAAGGCTGGCGATCCCTTCGATACAGGCCAGTTTCATTGCATCATTGATCGTGCTGGCCCCGACGTCCAGCGCACCCCTGAAAATGAATGGAAAGCATAAGACATTATTGACTTGATTGGGAAAATCTGACCGACCTGTGGCGATGATCGCATCGGGTGCCACTGCGCGCACCTCTTCGGGCAAGATTTCAGGCGTTGGATTGGCCAGCGCGAAGATGATTGGTTGAGGGGCCATTTTTTTGACCATGTCTGCCGTCAGAACGCCCGGACCAGACAGGCCTAAAAACAGATCAGCCCCGCTGATGACGTCTGTAAGGGTCGCTTCTGTGTCTCCTTGGGCATATTCCAGTTTTTGCGCCGTCATTTGTTCGTTGCGGCCCCGGTGAACCAGTCCTGCCAAATCACAAAGCCAAACGTTTTCGCGTTTGACCCCGAGTTTCAGCAGCATATTCAAACAGGCAATACCCGCCGCCCCGCCACCAGTCGAGACAACTTTGATATCTTCGAACCGCTTGCCTGCAACATGCAAGGCGTTTGTTGCGGCGGCCCCCACGACGATGGCTGTGCCGTGCTGATCATCGTGAAAGACCGGTATATTCATCCGCGCTCGGCAGATGTCTTCGACGATAAAGCAATCGGGCGCTTTGATATCCTCTAGGTTAATCGCGCCAAAGGTCGGTTCTAGCGCGCAGACGATATCGGC
>CAWUUC010000121.1:0-5018 GCA_963924905.1 uncultured Paracoccaceae bacterium | reverse complement strand
GTGCAGGAAAAGTTCTGAATTTCCAGCAGCATTGCGTGGCGGTCCTGTTTCAGGCGGACATCGTAATAGTCCGTCATGGCATCAAAACCATGAACACGATCTCCTTGGGCCAAAAGATATCGGGCCAAGTGAAAGCCGATAAAACCCGCGCTGCCTGTTATCAGAACCTTTTGCACGCGATATGTCCTTTTCAAATCAACGCATTTGCTGCGCATGGTCGCGCTATCATATGCTGTTCTGGGCCTATTGTATCAACCCATTGAATGCATCACATGGCGGCGCTGTGATAAATCATCCGATAAATGTCCAATCTGTCACCGCTGCGGAAATGTGAAAATGAACGCGAAGTACGACAAGATTTTCAGTCAATGCGGCTTGCCCCAATGAACACAAACCGCATCATCAGTCACGAGATCGGACCCTAGTCAGACCGCCCCGAAGTTCCCGTCCTATTTAACGTCGGACAGGGCGCGTCATGGCGCAGAAATTGCAAAACTCCCCCGAACGAAAGTCGACTGTTGAAATTCAAGTTCGGGTGCTGACATGACAAACATGATGACCTTTTCCCAAAGCAATATAGCCTTTTACGAAGAGTTGCTCTTGAGGGAAGACTATCAAGGGGCGATAAGTCGAAATATAGCACTGATCTCTACTCCGCGCTCGGGATCTACGTTTTTCGCTCAGGTGCTGAGTGAGTCTGGCGCATTTGGTATGCCCAAAGAATGGTTTGGGAAAAAACAGATCCAGGCATTTTGCATATTTGCAGGGATGAAAGAGGCCGACTTTGATCTTCAAAATTATATGAATTTCATATATCGTAAATCGGCCAGCAACAGTACATTTTCGGCAAAAATTCATGTGAATCATTGGGTCGATTTCAAGAAGCGCGGTATTGACCTGTTAGAGGAAGGCTGGTCCCACCTTTTTCAGATTGAGCGCCGAGACAAACAGGCGCAGGCTGTTTCTTTGGCACGTGCCATCAAGACAAATGTTTGGCAAAGCTTCGATTTACCAACCGCAGAAGATACAAGCACTGAAAAGGACGTCGCGCTTCAATTGGCGTGGCTGTTCAATATGCAGAATGTTTTTGATGAAAACATTGATACCCGCGTCCTTGATCGTTTTTACTATGAAGATTTTGTGGGAAAGGATTTCAAAGAGAATTTCTCAAGGTTTGCGAAACTCACTGGGACAGATATTGATCCAAAGATTTTCATGCCGCCACCTAATTTGTCCAAACAATCCTCCACGAACGTTAATCAAAAAACGACTCAGTTTCTGGAATGGCTAAGAAAAATTCCAAGATAGTATAATCTGCGCGATGCGGCGAAACACCGTGTTGGTTGATAATAAGGAATCACTGAAACTCGGCGTATATGCACCATTCGCTGAAATAAAACCCACGTTAAGCCGCGTGCCGACCATTATGGCCCGTGATGACAGGCTGCCAAATCACAAAGACGCACTTTTGGATATGCGGGCAGAGTGTCTGATCCAGAGGGCGTGGCCCGATGTTAAATTTCTGATGTCTGCACTTGCCGCTATGCATCGTGGGGACTGCCCCTTTTTGATCGTCTCTCTTCGCGCGATGGGCAACTTGTTTTGCCAAAGTAGGAATTCTTGCGACGTCTTTAGCGGTCGTGCCGCCAGATCGTCCTGCTGTTCCTTTTGTTTCGCATTCAACGCCAAATGTGGCATCTGCAAAGAATACCAAGTCAGTGAATGGGCGCTGTGATCCCAGCAGCATCAGGCGATGTATTTTGTGCTATCGCCAGATCATTTGAAAAGAATGCTAAAAAGCGATTGGACCTTATCTGGGACAAGTCGAATTGGAGGCGGGTACCGGAATCGAACCGGTCTTCATGGATTTGCAATCCAGTGCATAGCCTGCCTGCCCACCCGCCTCATAGTTCCGATCAAATAGTCCAAGGCGCACAGGGGCGCAAGTGGGGATCGGCTGTTCATTTACAACAAAAAAGGCGCACCTAAGTGCGCCCGTTTTAAATCCAGATGGAGCGGGCGAGGCGATTCGAACGCCCGACCCTAACCTTGGCAAGGTTATGCTCTACCCCTGAGCTACGCCCGCACCGTCTGGATGTGCCGTGAATTAAGCCTTTGATGCGCCGCCCGCAAGAGGAAAAATGCATCCATTTGACAGAATTATGATTTTATCTGCTGGACAGAATCCAAAATCGCATTCGCGATGTAATCCAACTCATTTTCAGAAAGACGCGTGGGCAAACGGACGTCACAAGCGCGCATCAACATCGCGCGCGTTTGGGGTAAATCTGGGCAGGGTCCCAGAAACTCCCAATTCCAATAGGCCCGCGCATTGCCCTCTGACAGGCCAAAGACCTGTATCGTCACGCCGCGCTGCTTGGCCGCTTTTTGAAAAGCTATGGCCTCATCGTCGCTCCAGCTGCCTGTCAGATTAAACTGAATAGAATCAGGGGCGCGCAATTCTGGACCCAAAGCCTCTGGCACCGTCAGCCATGGATTTTTGTTCAACATCCCTGCCACGCGGTCATGCCCTGCACGGCCCTTTGCGACGCGGCTTGCCAGTTCGGGCAATTGCGGTCGGATCACCGCCGCTGACAGGTTTTGCATCCGCAAATTATACAAAGGCAACTTGTTTTGCCAATGCATATAGCTGTTTTGCAGCCCCGCGTGTTTCTTCCAATTTTGCTCATAGGCGCCTGACATGATCACAGCGCGCGCGGCAATTTCGGGATCATCGGTGATCATAATGCCACCTTCGCCCGCATTGATCATCTTGTAGGATTGAAACGAAAAACATCCCACTTTGCCGATCGTGCCAATATTACGCCCATGCCACGTCGTCCCCAAACTATGGGCGGCATCCTCAATCACGGGAATGCCCTTGGCATCTGACAAGGCCATGATCGCATCCATATCAGATGTGTGCCCGCGCATGTGGCTGATCAGCACAGCATCTGCGCCCTCTAGTTTCACCGCAAAATCGTCCATATCGACACGATAATTGTCGCCCACCTCAACCAAGACGGGGGTGCAATCAGCATGAACGACCGCCGAAGGCACGGCTGCAAAGGTAAAGGCAGGGATTAAAACTTTGGCCCCCCGTGGCAAATCCAGCGCCTTAAGCGATAAGAACAAGGCGGCCGAACAAGACGAAACTGCCAGCGCATACCGTGCGCCCAATGTTTGGGCAAATTCGACCTCCAGCAAGGCGACAGGTGCGCCCTCTGGGGCCGTATAACGAAACAAATCCCCCGAACTCAGCAGGCGTTCGATTTCGGCGCGCGCTGCCTCAGGAATAGCTTCCGATTGATGGGTGTCGGGTGCAAGGATCTGACCGTCTGGTGCCATGATTTCAGCTTTCCTTAAACTGTTATTTAGAAAAAGTGTAAATCCGATCCTTGTAACATGCTAGTGACATTTTTGCGGGTCGCCCCTTCCGGGCGAGAATTCGCTGTCAAACTGGCAAAAATACTTCGGGGCGCTCCCCTAAAGGCCCAGACGATCCCGCAAAGCATACCAAGTCATGGCCAACGCCAACAACGGTGCCCTCAACCCTATGCCGCCGGGGAAATTGGGCGGCGGGTGGCGCGCCATCAATTCAAAATCGCCGCCTTGGCCACCAATGTCGTTGGCCAAAATACGGCCCGCCAAGGTGGCCATTGCCACCCCATGTCCAGAATAGCCCGAGGCCGTGCGGATATTTCCCGACAGCTTGGAAAAGTATGGCATCCTGTTCATCGTGATGGCCAATGTGCCACCCCATGCATAGTCGATTTTGACATCCTTCAGTTCGGGATAGACCCGCAACAAAGGACGCATCACCGTTGGGACTATGTCGGGAAAGCGATAGCCATAGCTTTCACCACCGCCAAACAACAGTCGTCCATCTTCGGACATACGCCAATAATTGACCACGAAGCGATCATCCGCCACGGCGATGTTGCGCCCCAATACAGCTTGCAGCGGTTCTGTTGCGACAATAAAATTATTGATTGGCATCACACGGGCTGCGACTTGACGGTTTAGCCCACCCAAATAACCATTTGCGGCCAAAATAAGCTGATCACAGATCACACGGCCTTGGGCTGTCTCGACAATGGGCTGGGCACCTTCGGTGATGTTGAGCACTTCGCTTTTTTCATGAATGCGGGCGCCTGCAGCGCTTGCGGCATTGGCCAGACCGATGGCAAAGTTCAAGGGATGGATATGACCGGCGCCAAGATCAATCACAGCCCCTTTATAGGCACTGGTGCCCAAAACCTGACAGGTGCCGGCATGGTCCAATATCTCTTGGCTGTGGTAACCGTATTTTTGCGACAGTCGTTCGCTATAGGCCGTGGCCGCTGCATGGCCTGCCGCGCTGCGCGAGGCATAGGCCACGCCATCTGCCCAAGTTACGGGCATTTTGTGTTTGGTGATCAGGGATTTGACCAGCGCCTTGGCGTCTTGGCCCAGATCCCACATACGCCGTGCGACATCCGCGCCGTAGTGGGCCTCAAGCCAGTCTTGGTCTTGGCGTTGACCTGATCCCACTTGCCCGCCATTGCGCCCTGATGCGCCAAAGCCGATCAACTGCGCCTCAAGAACAATAACATTCACGCCTTTTTCGGCCAAATGCAGCGCCGCCGATAGGCCCGTGTAACCGCCACCCACAATGCAAACATCGGCGCGCAGATCACCTGCAAGCGGCGCAAAATCCATCCGTCCTTGGGCCGTTGCGGCATAATAGGACGGCGGATAATGCCCCGCACGATCATTGGCATGCAACAGGTTCATACGTTCAGCAACAGATGCTCGCGCTCCCATGGCGAGATGACTTGCAAAAACTCGTGATATTCATTGCGCTTGACCGAGGCATAGACTTGGCAAAACCCAGTTCCCAGAACGTCCATTAACGCCTTATCTTCCTCTAATAGATCCAACGCATCGCCCAAATTGGTCGGAATATCGTCATTGTCGATATAGGCCGAACCGATAAATTCGGGTCGTGGTTGTTTTTGCTCCATCAGGCCCAAATA
>CAWUUC010000120.1:0-2710 GCA_963924905.1 uncultured Paracoccaceae bacterium | reverse complement strand
TTTGGCACGACGATGTCGGCGTTTTGGATCATTGTTTTAAACAGTTGGATGCACACGCCCGTGGGGTTTGAATTGCGCGACGGCGTGGTTCATGCCACCGATTGGGCGGCGATTGTGATGAACCCATCCATGCCCTATCGTTTGGTGCATATGCTTTTGGCGTCGGGCCTGACGGTGGCGTTTTTGATTGCAGGCATTTCGGCCCTACGCCAACTGTGGGGGGACCGCAGCCGCGAGGTGGGCAAAACCTTGCGCTTTGGCCTGTGGCTGGGGGCAATTTTGATCCCAGTGCAGATTTTTGCAGGGGATATGCATGGCCTAAACACCCTAGAGCATCAGCCCGCCAAAGTGGCCGCAATGGAAGGAAACTGGGAAACAGGACCGCGCAAGCCCTTGTTATTATTTGCCCTGCCCGATCAAGAGGCACGCGAGAATCGATTTGAAATTGGCATACCTGCATTGGCATCGATCATTCTGACGCATGATCCTGATGGGGTGATCCCTGGATTGAACGATTATGTCGCGGCGGATGGCACCGTGCTGCACCCCCCTGTCACAGCTGTGTTTTGGTCGTTTCGGGTGATGGTTGGGACTGGGATGATGATGTTAGCGCTGTCTTGGGCGGGGGTCGTCTTGATGCGGCGACGCGGGTCGCTGGACCTGCCGCGCCCGTTTTTGATGCTGCTTGCGGCCAGCGCCTTTATCGGCTGGATTGCCACATTGGCGGGTTGGTACACGACCGAAGTGGGACGCCAACCTTGGCTGGTCAATGGGGTTTTAACCACGGCTGAGGCTGTGGCAGATGTGCCTGCCGCGATGGTCTTGGGCACGCTGATCGGCTATTTGATGGTTTATGGTGCGCTGACCTTGGCCTATATGGCGACCATCACCTATTTAGCGCGCAAAGCTAGTGGCAAAGGCGTAAATCTCGATCCAATCGGCGCGCAGGTGGCAGCATGATCGCGGACGCAAATTTGCCGATCATGTTTGCGGGCCTGATGGGTCTGTCCATTTTGATCTATGTGATTTTGGATGGGTTTGATTTGGGGGTTGGGCTGTTGTTTCCTTTTGCCCGCCCAGATCAGCGCGATCAAATGGTCGCCTCTATCGGGCCATTTTGGGATGCCAATGAGACATGGCTGGTCTTGGCGGTTGGTATTTTACTGGTCGCCTTCCCTGTGGCACATGGCACAATTCTTTCGACGCTTTATCTGCCCGTCTTTGTGATGCTGATCGGATTGATCTTGCGTGGTGTCGCCTTTGAGTTTCGCGCCAAGGCACCCATCGCACAAAAACCGATGTGGGACATCAGTTTTTGGCTAGGAAGCCTGCTGGCCGCAGTGTCGCAAGGCTTTATGTTGGGTATTTATATTATGGGCTTGTCGATGTCATTTTGGCACGTCACCTTTGCCCTATTGGTGGCGTTTTTGATGACCATCGCCTATAGTTTTATCGGCGCGACATGGTTGATTGGCAAGACCGAGGGCGCGCTGCAGCGCAAATCCATTTCATGGGCGCATGGCGGGTTGTTGGGAACAATTTTGGGGTTTGCAGCGATTTCGGCCGCTACCCCTGCCGTCAGTGCGCGCATCGCCAGCAAATGGTTTGATTGGCCCAATATTTTGGCGCTAGCGCCCTTGCCGCTGACGGCAGCGGGATTGATTTTGCTGATCCATCTGTCGCTGAAACGATTGCGTGATCAGCCTGATCGGCGCATTTGGATACCGTTTTTCGCGGCAACAGGTCTGTTCACCTTGGGCTTCTTGGGCATGGCTTACAGCTTTTATCCCTATATCGTGCCCGAAAAGATCACCATTGATCAGGCCGCGTCAGCCCCCGAAAGTCTGCGGATCATTCTATGGGGGGTCATGATCGTGCTGCCGATCATCATCGCGTATTCCGCCCTGTCCTATTATATTTTTCGCGGCAAGGCGCGGGCGCTGCGCTATGATTGAGGCAAACGGTCCTCGATCATTTGCACGAACCATGAACAGCCCAGCGGGATGATCGCATCGTCAAAATCATAGGCGGGATGGTGCAGCATTGCGCTGTCGCCATTTCCGACAAAGATATAGGCCCCTGGGCGGGAGTTCAGCATATAGCTGAAATCTTCGGCCCCCATCATCGGGTCGACTGTCACATCCACGTCGCCCGCGACATGGCGCGCGGCTTGGGCCGCATAATCGGTCTGATCGGGCGCGTTCATCGTTACAGGATAGCCGCGATGATAATCCACCTGCGCCTTGGCGCCAAAGGTTGCAGCGATCCCCGTGGCGATTTCGGTCACGCGCATTTCGGCAAAATCGCGCAATTCGGGGTCCAAGGTCCGCACCGTGCCGCCCAATGTCACCGTTTGCGGGATGACATTGTCGGCGCGGCTGTCAGAGGCCATCGTGCAGACCGAGACAACACAAGCCGCCAAAGGATCGACATTGCGCGCCACAATGGATTGCAAGGCCACAATCAAATGGGCCGCCACAAGGGATGTGTCCACCGTGCCTTGAGGTTTGGCCGCATGCCCCCCCCGCCCCGTCAAGGTGATGGTAAAGAAATCTGCCGCCGCCATCATCGCGCCCGAGCGAATGGCAAATTGTCCAGCGGGCATTCCTGGCATATTGTGCAGGCCGTAAACTTCGGTGATGCCAAATCGGTCCATCATGCCATCATTAACCATAGCCAAGGCACCTGCCCCCCCCTCTTCGGCGGGTTG
>CAWUUC010000119.1:0-6306 GCA_963924905.1 uncultured Paracoccaceae bacterium | reverse complement strand
CTCATCCACACCCGCGATTTTCCCCAGCCCAGCGGCCTGTTCATGCGAAAAATCTGGCGGAACCCGCGCCACCTTAGCTGCCCATCAATGCGGCGCGGGACCGCAACGCGGTCAGCCACGCCAAACCATGCACCGTTGCGCGGGCGGGTCGATATTCTGCTGCAATCCAAATATCGCGATCCATTAAATCCACCTCGGCGCAGAGCGCGGTCAAATCAAACCCGCCCCCCCCCGGTTCGTTACGGGCCGGAAACCCTGCGATTTGGATGTGATTGACGTGATGTTTATGACGCTGCCAGACCGATTGGGCATCACCGTGGATGCGCGCAGCATGCCACAGATCAAATTGCATCCCCACATTCGCCAAAGCAAGATCATCGAGAATCCGCCCCGCCTGATCAAAATCGTTTAAGAAATAGCCGGGCATATCATCGATATTCAGCGGCTCGATAGTCAGGCTAAATTCTGGCACTTGGGCCGCCGCCCAACTCAGGTTTTCGACAAAAGTTTGCTCTGCCTCTGGGCCGCGCGCCACACCTGCCATCACATGGATCAGACCCGCGCCCATGCCTGTGGCATAGTCGACTGCACGGGAAAAACTGGCCCGAAAGGCCGATTGCGCCCCAACCACGGCGGCAAAGCCGCGCTCGCCCAGCGCCCAATCACCCGGCGGAGCATTGATCAGCGCCAGCGGCACGCCACGCATGGCCTGCTGCCAATCTGCAATCGAATGATCATAGGGAAACAGAATCTCTACCCCGTCAAAGCCTGCTTGTGTGGCAAGGCTGGGTCGATCCAGCATCGTGACCTCATTAAACAACATGGTCAGATTTGCAGCAAACCGAGTCATCAGGGCAATTCCGCCGATAAAAGAATAGGAAAAAATGTTCCGCCTGACCAAAGGCCAAACCAATCCTGCCCCTTATGCGCGGCATGTTGTCCAAGATCAATCAGGCGATAAAAGGATTTGCGATCTATCAATGCCTCAAGCCCCGCACGAATATGAACATAGGGCGACGGTGTCCCATCGTGATCTATAACGATCCGAATCGGATTTTCCGCCGAGGCTGTCACCTGATCTTCGGTTTTCGTCAAAAAAGTCAAATTTTGTTCAATCCCCTGCCCTTCGACCAGAAAATCAACAGCCAATAAGGGCGCATCATCCACCTTGATCCCGACTTTTTCGACGGGCGTCACCAAGAAATAATCATCGCCCTCACGGCGCAATATCTGCGAAAACAGTTTTACCAGCGCGGGACGGCCAATCGGGGTGCCCAAATAGAACCAAGTGCCATCCCGTGCGATTCGCATGTCAATATCGCCGCAAAATGGCGGGTGCCACAGATGCACGGGCGGTGGCCCCTTTTTTGTCGCAGCCTGCACCGAGGCGGCCAAACTGCTGGGTTCAGGCATCACAATCTTTTGTCCGCTCATTTGTTTTGTCATTTGTAGTGGCAGGCATAAGTATACCATATAGATCGAAGTCAGCGCTGTTGCGAGGGATAGAATGTCAGACACAAGCCAGATGATCGCCGAAATCGAAACTTTGGCTGAAAAGCTGCAGACAGCACGAGGGGCCATCAACCAGCGCTTTATCGGCCAAGATCAGGTGGTGGCGCTTGTCTTGACGACCATCTTATGCGGCGGTCACGGGCTTTTGGTGGGTTTGCCGGGTTTGGGTAAGACAATGCTCGTCGATACATTGGGCACTGTCCTGGGGTTAGACGCCAAACGCGTCCAATTCACGCCCGACCTGATGCCCGCCGATATTTTGGGGTCCGAAGTGTTGGAAACAGATGCCAACGGCGCGCGGGCATTTCGATTTTTGCAAGGGCCCGTGTTTTGCCAAATGTTGATGGCCGATGAAATCAACCGCGCCAGTCCCCGCACCCAATCCGCCTTGCTGCAAGCCATGCAAGAGGGCGAAGTGACAGTGGCGGGTGTCGCCCGTCCCTTGGGCCGCCCGTTTCATGTCTTGGCCACCCAAAACCCCATTGAACAAGAAGGCACTTATCCCCTGCCAGAGGCGCAGCTTGACCGATTCCTTTTGCAAATCGATGTGGCCTATCCAAGCCGCGATGACGAACGCGCCATTCTTTTGGCCACAACAGGGGCCGATATTGCCAGCGTGCCGCAGGTGTTTGACACAGATCAAATCTTGGCCGCGCAAGCGTTGATCCGCAAGATGCCTGTGGGCGAAGCTATTGTGACAGCGATTTTGGATTTGGTGCGTGCGTGCCGTCCGACTGAACCCGAAGGGCGGGATTTGGCGGGCAGTTTGGCATGGGGCCCAGGGCCGCGCGCCGCGCAAGCGCTGATGTTAACTGTGCGCGCGCGGGCCTTGTTGGATGGGCGTCTCGCACCATCTGTGGCGGACGTCGTCGCTATGGCCCCCGCCGTTTTGACCCACCGCATGGCGCTCAGTTTTGGGGCCCGCGCCAAGGGCGAGACTTTGCCCAACCTGATCCGCACCACGACGGACCGCATCCTAAAGGTTGCGCCGTGAGCATATCCCAACAAATGCAATCTGACGCCGAAAGTCTGGGCAGCGCGCTGCCCGCGCTTTTGGCCGAGGCCGAGCATTTGGCAGCCTCACTGATGTTGGGCGCGCATGGGCGTCGCCGCGCAGGCCATGGCGATGAGTTTTGGCAATATCGCCCAGCGATGATTGGTGATGCAGCGTCGCGTATTGATTGGCGCAGATCGGCGCGCAGTGACGGGCATTTTGTGCGCGAAAGGGAATGGCAGGCGGTGCAAACCGTCAGCTTTTGGGTCGATCCATCGCAATCCATGACCTATTCTGGCGCACAAAATCGCAGCACGAAACGTGATCGTGCGCGGCTCTTGACCCTTGCGCTAAGTGTTCTTTTGTTGCGCGGCGGCGAAAGGGTGGGGCTGATTGGTGGCGGTATGCCCCGTCATGGGCGCGCCCAATTGCACACAATCATGGCTGAACTGGCGGCCGCGCAATCGGGCGATGATTATGGCGCGGCGCAAATAGACGATTTTGCAGCCACGGGCCGCGCCCTTTATCTGTCAGATTTTCTGGGACCAATTGCGCCATTGCAGCGGGCCATAGAAATGGCCGCCGCGCGCGGTATTCGCGGCTGTGTGCTGCAAATTCTTGACCCCGAGGAAGAGGCTTTTGGGTTCGGCGGTCGAGTGATCTTTGAATCGATGGCAGGCGGTTTGCGCCATGAAACCCAAAGTGCCGCAGATCTGCGTGATAGATATCTGGACCGTTTGGCCAAACGTAAGGATGAGCTGGCCCAAATGTGCCGCCAATTGGGCTGGCTTTACACCCTGCACCACAGCGATCAGTCTGCAACCACGCCCCTGCTTTGGGCCTATCGCGCGCTGGAGGGGGGATGAGCGGTCTGGCCTTTGTCTCTCCAGCCCTTTTGTGGGGTCTGCTCGCGCTGCCAGTTTTGTGGCTGATCTTGCGCGCCATACCACCTGCACCCTTGCGACAGCGCTTTCCTGCAGTGGTATTGTTGTTGGGTCTGGCGGACCGCGACCATAAGGCGGACCGCACACCGTGGTGGCTGCTTGTGTTGCGCGCCTTGGCAATTGCCGCCTTGATCATCGGCTTTGCTGGCCCTGTTATGAACCCAGATATCACTGAACGCAGCCAAGCGCCGTTGTTGATCGTGATAGATGGCGGCTGGTCGGATGGGCGCGACTGGCCCAATCTGCAAAATATCGCGATGGATGAACTGGCGGCAACAGGGCGCGCGGGACAAACCGTTGCAATCATACATCTGACCGACGCACCCAGCGCGCCCGTGTTTCAATCGGCGCAGGGCTGGGCGGGGCCATTGGCCGCGATGGAACCCGCCGCTTGGGCGCCCAGCAATTTTTCAGGCTGGGCCGATCTGTTGCCCGATACCGCCTTTGATAGCCTTTGGTTCAGCGACGGGATAGATCACCCAGACCGCGCCATATTGCTGAGCGCGTTGCAAAATGCGGGTCGAACCGAAGTGATCCAATCCCCGCGCCCGCTCTATGCGCTGCGCCCTGCGGGATTTGCTGATGGGCAGATCGTCATCAACGCGGCGCGTTTGAACGGTGATGGCGGCGCACAGATTGCCGTGATCGCGCGCGGCCCTGATCCGTCTGGTATTGATCGCGAGTTGGCGCGCCTGCCCCTAAGCTTTGACCCCAACCAAACCGAGGTCAGCACAACCTTGTCGCTGCCCCCAGAATTACGCAATCGGATCACAAGCTTTGAAATTGTCGGCCAGTCGGCTGCAGGTGGGGTTAGCCTGACCGATGACAGCCTAAAGCGGCGCAAAGTTGCGATCATCAGCGCCGCAAGCGCCGCCGAAGGGCTACAGCTTTTATCGCCAGAACATTACCTTATTCAGGCATTGGGACCAATTTCTGATCTGATGCAAGGTGATCTTGTTGATGTTTTGACAGCCAAACCTGATGTCATCGTATTGGCCGATGTGGCCCGATTGTCTGAAACAGAGGCGCTGTTGGATTGGATCAATGATGGCGGCCTTTTGCTGCGCTTTGCCGGACCACGATTGGCGGCAAGTGATCTGGCGGAAGACGCGCTTTTGCCTGTCAGACTGCGGGCGGGGGGGCGGATATCTGGCGGCACAATGACGTGGGGCGCGCCAAAAGTTTTGGCGCCTTTTGACAGCGACTCGCCCTTTGAAGGCTTGCCGATTGCCGATGATATTAGTGTGAGCGAACAGGTTTTGGCCGAACCTGATCCCGAACTTTCTGCCGCCACTTTGGCAGCGCTGGATGATGGCACACCTTTGGTCACGCGCCGCGCAATTGGGGCGGGACAAATCGTGCTGTTTCATGTCACGGCGAATGCCGAATGGTCCAATCTGCCACTTTCGGGTCTGTTTGTGCAGATGTTGGAACGGTTGACATTGTCCAGCCGCAGCCCTGCCCAAGGCGGCGCTGAGCTTACAGGGGTTTGGACGGCAGAAAAGGTGCTAACGGGCTTTGGCACATTCAGCGATGGCACTGCCCGTGCAGGTGTGGCAGGGGCCGATCTGGCACAATCGCTGAGCAATGGTCCCAACCGCGACCTGCCCGCGGGTCTATATGGCAATGATGAACGACGGATCGCCTTGAATGTGATTGGGGCCGAAACTGTTTTGTCGCCGCAAGTCTGGCCCGCTGACACGATTTTGCGTGCCAATGATGGACCCGAGGCCTATGACCTAAAGGGCGCTTTGCTTGTCGCAGGATTAATTATTCTAGCGCTGGATGTCTTGGCATCCTTATGGATTTCAGGTCGATTGCGGGGTGCTGCGCTGACCGCCGTTATGCTGATCTGGCTCGCGCCAATCGATCAGGCGCAAGCTGACGATCTGATGGCCCTGCGCGCCACAAGCGGCGTGGTTTTGGCGCATATTTTGACGGGCGATACACAGGTCGATAATCTTGCCCAAGCGGGACTGGTCGGTCTGGGCGACCGTTTGTCCGCGCGCACATCAATAGAGCCCGACGCCCCAATCGGGATTAATTTGGATCGCGACGAATTGGCGTTTTTTCCATTTCTATATTGGCCCGTCACAGCCGAGGCCCCCCTGCCAAGTGCCGAAGCCTTTGCAAAATTGAATCGATTTTTGCGGACAGGTGGGATGATCTTATTTGACACCCGCGACGGCGATTTTGGTGCAGGGATGACCCCCGAAAAACAGGCGTTGCAACTGATCACTTCGGGGCTTGATATTCCCCCCCTTGAACCCGTGCCCCAAGATCACGTTTTGACCCGCAGCTTTTACTTGATCAATGACTTTCCGGGCCGCGCGACCCAAGGCACTACTTGGGTTGAAGCCAGTATCGCCCCCCTTGATGCCGCCGAAGGGATGCCTTTTCGCAACCTCAATGATGGGGTGACGCCAGTGATTATTGGCGGCAATGATTGGGCCGCCGCTTGGGCCGTGGATGATCGCGGCATTGCTATGCTGCCTGTGGGACGCGGGCGGGCGGGCGACGAACAACGCGAATATGCTTATCGATTTGGAATTAATGTCATCATGCATGTGCTGACAGGTAACTATAAATCAGATCAGGTGCATGTGCCTGCGCTCTTGGATAGGTTGGGGCAATGAGCGTTATTTTTGATCCTTTGGTGGCGCTGCCTGTCTTGTGGGGATTGATCGGCCTTTGTGGTTTTGCGATGGCTGTGGCGCTGTGGCGTGGGCTGCGCGGATGGCCGTTGCGCCTGTTGGCGATGGTGATCTTATTGTTCGGTCTGGCAAATCCGATTTTACAAGATGAGACGCGTAACCCTTTGACTGATATTGTTATTATGATTATTGACCAAACAGC
>CAWUUC010000118.1:0-10791 GCA_963924905.1 uncultured Paracoccaceae bacterium | reverse complement strand
GTGGATTCAAAATCGGCTTTGGCATGGCACCAAAAGTGGCAAAAGTTATGGTTGATTTGGTTTTGGATGGGCGCGATGCCATTCCTGACGGCTTTAGGGTCTAAGGGCGTTCATTACGGAAACAAGTGCCTCAGAAATCCCTGGTTCAGATAGGGCGTGGCCCGCAAGATTGATCAGCCGCAGATTGGCCATCGGCCAACCTAAAGCCAGCTTATGGGCGGAAATCGGCGGACAGATCAAGTCATAACGGCCCTGAACAATCTCGGCGGGAATATGTTCGATACGGTCGCGATTGGCTAAAATCCAACCGTCATACTCCAAAAACCCACCATTCAAAAAATAATGCGATTCAAGACGCGCAAAGGCGCGAGCATATTCAGCAGGGCTCGTGCCGAAATACCCATCGGTATGGATAGAAGCCAAGGCATTTTCCCAATTCGACCAAAGCTGCGCCATACGGGTTTCTAAACCTGTATCGCCACTAAACAGTCTGCGATGATAGGCGGCAATCAAATCGCCGCGCTCTTCTTGAGGGATAGGATCAATCAGCTTGGCCCACAGTTCGGGAAAAAATGCCCCAGCGCCCCCGCCATAAAACCAATCTAGTTCTGCTTTGGTGGACAGGAAAACCCCCCGAAGCACCATTTGCCGCACGCGAGTTGGATGGTTGATCGCATAGATCAGCGCCAAAGTTGCGCCCCAACTGCCACCGAACAAGATGAACCTTTCGATCCTTAGGGCAGAACGAATTGCCTCTATATCTTTGACCAAATGCCATGTTGTGTTGTCCATGATTGTGGCATGGGGACGCGAACGACCACATCCGCGTTGGTCAAACAACACGACACGATACACGTCAGGATCAAAATAGCGCCGCATCGCAGGGCTGCACCCACCGCCCGGACCGCCGTGCAATACCAAAACAGGAATACCGTCGGGTCGCCCACATTGCTCAATATAAATGCGGTGACCATCGCCCATATCCATCACGCGCTGATCAAAGGGTTCGATCGGCGGATAAAGATATTCAACTGCGCGCTTTTGCCCTGATCTTTGGTCCATAATCATCCTATATATATCCTAAGATTGCGACGGACTGCGGCGCAGCGCAAGGAGCTATGATGACAAATACCACGACAATCGACCCGAAAGAGGTCGCAAAGTTCGAAGCCATGGCCGCCGAATGGTGGGACCCTACAGGCAAATTCAAACCATTGCACCTGATGAACCCATGTCGGCTGTCCTATATCTGCGATCAAATCGCGGCAGAATTTGATCGGGACTTGACCCAATCCCTGCCCTTTGCTGGTCTGCGCATTTTAGATATCGGGTGCGGCGGCGGGCTGTTATCGGAACCGATGGCGCGTTTGGGCGCCACAGTGGTAGGTGCAGACGCAGCCCCCCGAAATATTCCCGTCGCAAAATTGCATGCCCAGCAATCAGGCTTGACGATCGACTATCGCCATACCACGGCCGAAGATTTGGCAGCCTCAGGCGAGCAATTCGACATCGTGTTGAACATGGAAGTGGTTGAACATGTGTCTGACCCGTTGGCCTATTTGACCGCCTGTAAGACCTTGTTGAAAGAGGGGGGGTTGATGATCTGCTCGACGCTTAATCGCAATGCAAAAAGCTTTGTTATGGCAATTATTGGGGCAGAATGGGTGATGCGCTGGTTGCCAAAAGGAACCCATGAATGGTCAAAATTCATCACGCCTGATGAATTATACGATCTGCTCAAGGGCGCAGGACTGGAACCCGTTGACAAAAAGGGAATGGTTTTCAACCCATTGGGCTGGAGTTGGTCGCTGTCATCACGGGATTTGTCATGCAATTATGTCACCGCAAGCATCAAACGCGCGCCCTAAACGCCCCCTTGCGGCGACGCAAAACTGGCGAAATACTGAACCATCTGCCCTTTTAGGAGATTACCATGAAACTGACCGCAGCCCTTATGGGCCTTTCGCTGCTTGCCTCTGCCGCTTTTGCCGCTGATCTGCCCGATATGGGCGGCAAAGAGATTGTTATTGTGACCGAAAATGCTTATCCACCCTTGCAATTTTTGGACAAAGACGGTGCGGCCGTTGGCTGGGAATATGATGCCTTGGCTGATATCGCCAAGCGTTTGAATATCACAATTAAATACGAAAACATTTCTTGGGACGCGATGATCCCTGCCGTGTCTGAAGGCCAGTTTGACATGGGCATGACGGGTATCACGATCAAAGAAGACCGCAAAGACAAGGTAGACTTTTCCGACAGCTATATGACATCTGAGATGGTGATGTTGGTGCGCGGCGATGAGACGCGCTTTACCGATGCGGCCAGTTTTGGCGCGAATACTGATCTGCTGATGGCTGCCCAACCCGGCACAACGCCGTTTTATGTTGGCGTTTATGACGTTCTTGACGGGGATGAGGCCAATCCACGAATCAAATTGATGGAAACTTTTGGCGCGACTGTTGAGGCGCTGAGATCAGGCGATGTTGATTTGGTTCTGACCGATGGCACGGCGGGCGCAGGCTATGTCGAGGCCTCAAACGGTGGTCTGAAAATTATAGGCGAGAAACTTGGGACCGAAGATTTTGGATTTATCTTTCCAAAAGGGTCTGAATGGGTCGCACCTATGAATGCCGCTATTGCCGCGATGCGCGCGGACGGCACGATTGATGCGCTGAACACCAAATGGTTCCTTGAATACAAGATGGGCCAGTAAATCAATGGCCCCCAAGCAGCCCTTGGGGGCCATATGACACCAGCGCCTGATACAGATCGCCCCTATTGGTTGATAGGATTGGTCGCCGTCGGCCTTTGGCTGTTTTATGAGGTTTGGGCAAACCAAATCTACTCTGATGTGATGTCCACCTTGATGCGTGGCATTGGTGTGACCGTGATGGTAACACTCATCGCCTTTGGTGCGGCCTGCGTTTTGGGGTTGATACTGGCCTTGGCGGGAATGTCGCGGTTCATTATTTTGCGTCAAACTGCACGGCTTTATATTGAAATTGTGCGTGGCATCCCAATTATGGTGCTGCTTTTATATGTCGCTTTTGCCGCCGCGCCCGCGCTGGTTTATGCGGTCAATTGGGTGCAAGGCTTGTTTGGGTTTGAACTTTGGCGCACCCGCGATTTTCCCCTGATCGCCCGCGCCATAATCGCGCTGACCATCGCCTATTCCGCCTTTTTGGCCGAGGTGTTTCGCGCGGGCCTTTTGTCGGTTGAAAAAGGACAGATCGAGGCAGCGCAATCGCTTGGCCTGAATGGATGGCAACGCTTTCGCCATATTGTTTTCCCACAAGCGTTCCGCACCATCCTGCCCCCTTTGGGCAATGATTTTGTGGCGATGGTAAAGGATTCGTCTTTAGTATCAGTCTTGGGCGTTTCAGACATCACGCAACTGGGCAAAGTGATGGCAGCAGGTAATTTTCGCTATTTTGAAACCTATAACGTGGTAGCATTGGTCTATCTGACGATGACCATAGCGCTCAGTTTGGCGTTGCGAAAACTGGAACAAAAACTACGCGGCCGTTAGGCAGTTTGGGCGAAAGTGTCGGCCGATGCGCTTGCATAGGCTTGTCCCATGGTGGATATCATATCATGCGCTGTCAGCAATTCACCATCTGCAAGGCGTTCATACTGATGATCGAACGCCATAACACCATCGCCAGAGGTCCGCCGCAGAAAATGCGATGGACGCAATTCGGATGGATGCGAAAGACCCGCAGCAGCCACCAATTCCGTCAGGGCAATCAAGGTATTGCGATGATAGTTTTCGACCCGCGCCGCCTTATCTGGCACGACAAGGGCGCGTTGTCTGACGGGGTCTTGGGTGGCAACGCCTGTGGGACATGAACCTGTATGACAGGATTGCGCCTGAATACAGCCGACCGCGAACATGAACCCACGCGCTGAATTGCACCAATCAGCGCCCAAGGCCATCACCCGCGCCATATCAAAAGCCGAGGTGATTTTTCCAGATGCCCCCAGTTTGATTTGCCCGCGCAGCCCAACACCGATCAGCGCGTTGTGAACAAAGTTCAATCCATCGCGCAACGGCATTCCGACATGATCCATAAATTCCAACGGCGCCGCACCTGTCCCGCCTTCTTTGCCATCAATCACAATAAAGTCGGGTGTGATGCCCGTCTCTAGCATCGCCTTGCAGATCGCCATAAACTCCCATCTATGACCGATACACAGCTTGAAGCCTGTCGGCTTGCCGCCAGATAAATCACGCATTTTTGCAATAAACTGCAGCAGACCAATCGGGGTTGAAAAGGCGCTGTGATAGGCCGGCGACACACAATCTTGCCCCATAGGCACACCCCGAATGGCCGCGATTTCTGCCGACACTTTGGCCGCAGGCAAGACGCCACCATGACCAGGCTTGGCACCTTGGGACAGTTTTAATTCGATCATCTTGATTTGCGGATTGGCGGCAGTTTCGACAAATTTCGCTTCGCTAAAGGCGCCGTCTGCGCCGCGCGCACCAAAATATCCCGATCCCAATTCCCAAACCAAATCGCCGCCAAATTCGCGGTGATAAGGCGAAACACCCCCCTCGCCCGTATCATGAAAAAAACCACCCGCCTTGGCACCCTTGTTCAAGGCACGAATGGCATTGGCGCTGATGGCGCCATAGCTCATGGCGGAAATATTCAGCAATGACGCCGAATAGGCCTTTTGACCTTGACCGATGGTGACGCGCATGGCCGCCAATGGGGCCGATGGCTTGGGTGCCATGGAATGGTGCAGCCATTCATAGTGGTCTTGGTAGACGTCATACATTGTGCCAAAGGGACGCTTGTCTAATTGCTTTTTGGCACGTTGATAAACAATGGCACGTTTATCGCGTGGAAACGGCGCGCCATCTTTTTCGCCTTCAAAGAAATACTGCCGCATTTCTGGACGCACTGATTCCAAAAAAAACCGAAAATGTCCCATGATTGGGTAATTACGCAAAACAGCATGGCGGGTTTGAAGCAAGTCAAAAAGACCGATCACCGCAAGCAGCCCAAAGAACAAGGTCAGAATGCTGAAAAACCCTGCCCAAGGCGTAAGCGCCAAGGCAGACAGACCGCATAGCAGGGTCAAGATCATAGATCCCGATAAGGCAATAAAACGTGGCTCTAAGGCATAGCGAAAAAACTGCATTTAAACGGATCCCCCCACAGTCACCAAAACTCTAATTCACTTATATTAAATGAATTATGAATGCACCTCGCCCAATTTAAAACGGTACAGGGGCCGAAAATGTGATCCAATCACCCGTTGCAGGATGGTGCAGCCCCAAGGTTTGTGCGTGCAGCATCAATCGTGGAAAATCCCGCGCTGGTCCTGTGGCATAAATAGGATCACCCAAGATCGGATGTCCCAGCGCCAACATATGCACCCGCAATTGATGACTGCGTCCTGTCAACGGCGTTAAAGCGATGCGAGTGGTCGCACCGTCACTGTCCAAAACAGCCCAATCGGTCTGGGCAGGCCTGCCATTGACGTGATCAACCATCTGGCGCGGGCGGTTTGGCCAGTCGGCGCATAGGGGCAAGTCGATATGGCCGATGTCATCCATTGGTTGGCCCCAAACGCGGGCGAGGTAGGTTTTCTGCGCGCGCCGCTTTTCAAACTCTTGTCCCAAAAACCCTTGGGCTTGTTTCGTGCGCGCATAGATGATGATGCCCGATGTATCGCAATCTAAACGATGCACCAAAAGCGCATCCCAAAACGCGGCTTGCAGGCGACTTGTCAGACAGTCGTCGCGCCCTGCCAATTTACCTGGCACAGACAAAAGACCTGCGGGTTTATTGGCCACGATGATTTGAGCGTCTTGATAAATAATATCCAGCGGCACATCAGGCGGACGATAGTCAAAATCTGCGATCATACAATCTGATGCCCTGCTGCGCGCAATGCCTGTGCCAAATGGCGGATATGGGCGGGTCCAACCTCGCAACATCCACCAACAATGGTCGCGCCCATCTCAATCCATTGCATCACAAAGGCGGTGTATTTTTCAGGCGTCAGATCATGGCGGTGTGTGTAATCAGGGGCCGCTATGGCATTGGGCAGGGGCAGGCTGGAAATCTCGCTAAAGCCATTGGCATAGGCGCCAAAAGGCAGACCCATATGCGACAGAACACGCAAGGCGTCCAACATCGCCTCTGGCATGGAGCAATTGGCCAAAACGGCCGCCGTTGGATAAGTTGCGATGATATCCTGCAACGCCAAAATCGGTTCGCCCGAGCGCAGTTTGCTGCCATCACGGTCATCGACGGAAACAGACAGCCAAACAGGTTTACCTGCCGCCTGTGCACCTTTCAGCGCGCCTTCGGCAAGACCCAAAGATGACATCGTTTCCAGCAAAATCAAGTCAACAAAAGGTGCCAGCAGTATGGCTTTTTCAGCATAGATCGGGGCCGAAACTGTAACACTTGGCGTCAAATCAGGGCGATAAGATTCGCCCAATGGCCCCATAGAGCCCGCGATCAAACCATGGCCCGCCTTGGCACGCGCTTCATGCGCCTCGGCCAAGGCGCGCAAATGTAGCGCGTGAAACAAGGGATCCAGCCCGACGTGTTCCAACCTATCATGCAAGATATTATAGGTGTTGGTTGTGGCCACCGTGGCCCCTGCGGCAAAATAGTCATCATGGATGGCTTGGACCAAGCCAGGATGGTCGATCATCACGCGCGTTGCCCATA
This sequence comes from uncultured Paracoccaceae bacterium, assembly GCA_963924905.1. Lineage (GTDB taxonomy): Bacteria > Pseudomonadota > Alphaproteobacteria > Rhodobacterales > Rhodobacteraceae > Cypionkella. The sequence goes on along the minus strand of CAWUUC010000118.1, from coordinate 4,090 downwards.
GAGGCGTAGGTTCGTCACCCGATCGCGCCACCAATTCTTGGCCCATTCCGCCATCAAGTAGGGTGATTTTCGCCATGCTGACCTCCATTCAAATTTGGCCCTGTTTCAAGGGAATATGACACAAGATCAAGGGCAGCCAGCGCCATGATGCAAACTTCATCCTGCTTTTGCAAAAACCTCGGCCAAAAGGGCGGTGAAAAACGCGACATCCTCCTCGGTAAAGGCGGCAGGTGTGTCGCTGTCTAGATCAAACACGCCCAAAAGCTGGCCCTGACCGTTCCAAACCGGCAAAACCAATTCCGATTTTGTGCTAGAGGCGCAGGCGATGTGATCTGGAAAGGCATCGACGTCAGGCACCAGTTGCACCTGACCCGAACGCGCACAGGCACCACAAACGCCCCGTGAAAACGGGATGACCAGACAGCCGTGCCCGCCTTGATAAGGGCCAATTTTCAAAAGTTCAGGTGCGACAACGCGGTAAAACCCCGTCCAGTCCGCAAAGGGATGCGCGTGATGCACCTCGCAGGCGACAGTGGCCATCAGGGAAATTACATCTGTTTCGCCCTTTGTCAGGGCCAGAAGAGTGTCGCGCAGGTCTTGCATGAATGGGCCTTGATCTGTGTTCGATGGGATCGCTCACATATCCATAGTCCGCATGACCGCTTTTTCCAAGCTAGGTCGCAAGGCGAAATTGCAATCGATTTTCGTCCTCTAGTCGGCTGTACCTTAAATCTTTGGCCAAAGACCGGATCAAAAACCAGCCAAATCCCCCCTCTGGCAGATCGCCGCCCCCATCAAGCTGATGCGGCAGACCCGCGGGCAATTGACTGTCTGGCATCGGGCGTCCTTTGTCGGCGATCTGACAGGCAAGTTCTGTCCCGTCCAATCCAATCGACACTTCAATATCGCCAAATTCATCCGCATAGGCGTGTTCGACGATATTATTCAACGCCTCGGCAATGACGATTTCTGCACGCCCGCGACAATCATCAGACAAACCTGCAAGGGGTTCTTGGGAAAAAAGGATCAATAGACCATGTCGGATCGCCAAAAAATCGGACGCAATGGTGATCTGTGTCTTTGAAGAACGTACATTTTCAGGCGGAGGGGTCATCTTCAACTGGCTTTTGCCATGCCAAATGCCAGTGAGTCATGGATTTTGAAAATGGTATCCATGCGCGTCAAACGAAAGACCTTTTGAACCGTGTCCGTCAGACCAGCCAGTTCCAGTTGCCGATCAGGCCCAACCGCTTTCATAGCTGCGACAATTGCCCCAAGGCCAGAACTGTCGATAAATGCCACTTTCGACATATCCAAAATAATCCGTGCCGCGGATGTCTGCGTCAGATCGCGCATCAAATCCTTGAACCGAATCGCACAAGCGGCGTCAATTCGGTCTTGATCGGCGCGGATCACCAAAACATCATCAAAGTTTTCTGCCAATAATTCCATGTTTTCCCCATAACTTAACACCGCTTCAGCTTAAGCGGGAATGGTTATGGCTTCGTAACCTTTTGGGGGAAAAATCGGTTAATTTAACTGAAATTGCAGGGGATATCTGCCATTTTGAAAATCACCAAATAGATCATGCAAGTCGGGATGGGTCACTGGTCCTGCGGCGTCATCGGGAACCAAATTTTGTTCTGAGACATAGGCGACATAATGGCTTTGGCCGTTTTCTGCCAACAAATGATAAAAAGGCTGATCACGGGCGGGGCGACTGTCTTCTGGGATCTGACGATACCATTCCTCGGTGTTGGAAAACAGCGGGTCCACATCAAACACGACACCCCGAAACGGGTGCTTGCGATGCCGCACGACCTGTCCAATATGGTATTTTGCGGCAGATTTAAGCATAAAACTCTCCCAGTTAGACAGTGATAAAGTTCTATGGGCGATCTGTCCATCATCTTGGACATACAAATTGGAAACAGTCTGTGGATGATTCGTCATTTTGTGAACGCGCAATTTATCGCGCAAGGCCGCAAATAGGTCCAAAGATATGCCAAGAACGGTTGGCAGAACTCTCAGATTCTGATATGTTGTGGCAAAATAAAAAGCGAGGGGCATATGAGCAGACTTCTTCGCGCAACGGTCTTGTTATTGCTTCTCGCATCATGCGCAGGAGGCGGCAGTTCGTCGGCGCCACGCAATTTGGACAGTGCATGTTCCATTTTACAACAACGGCCAACCTATTTAAAGGCCATGGCCGCAAGTGAACGGCGCTGGGGTATCCCGGTGCACGTTCAAATGGCCGCGATTTATCAAGAATCAAAATTTATTGGTAATGCGCGCACGCCGCATAAATACGCTTTGGGGATTATTCCGATGGGGCGTCAATCGTCCGCATACGGCTATGCACAAGCGCTGGATGGAACTTGGGATGAATATCGTCGCGATCAGCGTCGCATGGGCGCACGTCGTGACCGCATTTCAGATGCAACAGATTTCATGGGTTGGTACATGAACGAAAGCAGCCAGCGGTTGGGCATATCGAAGTATGATGTGCGATCCCAATATCTGGCCTATCATGAAGGGCGCGCCGGATATGCCCGTGGCAGTCATAATGGCAAGGCATGGCTGTTGGATGTGGCATCCAAAACGGAACAACGCGCGCAGATGTATGCACAACAGTTGTCTACTTGCCGTAGCTGATCAGCGGTTGCGTTTGGCCACTTCGGAATCAATGCTGAACAGGGATGGTTGATACTCTAGGCCCTGTTTCAGTTCACCTAAAATGACGGTTGTTTGCTGTCCCAGATCATCGGTGATGATCCATTGCCGCAAAGTCGTTGGATTGGCGGTGAAAATCATGGCGATGCTGCCATATTCGGGATGATCGGGATCTTGGGCGACGACTTGGGTGGCATTTCCCACCTCGGTGTGGGACGTCACCATGCGCGCGGCAGCCAGATTAACATTTGCACCAAGAATAATGTTCAACGGCGTGCGCGACAGAGGATATTGTTCAGGCGGCTGATTAGATTTGGCGTCAAAAATCGCGACAGTCCCTGCCGAGGTCAGCACCAAACTGCTGTCAGGGGGCGCATATTCAAAACGCATCCGACCCGGGCGGCGGATGTATATTTTCCCCAAAGAAATCGTATTATCCGCGTTGACTTGGGTGAAATCCGTTTCGGCTGTGGTGATGGAATTCAGATAATTGGACAGCGTTGCCAAAGGAATAACTTCTGCAAAAGCAGGCGCGGCGATCAGGGCAAGCGGGGCCAAAAGGGCGAAACGAATGTTCATATACCCAATATAGATCGTCTTTATCTATCCTGCATCCCCCCGTACAGACCTATGGCGGAGGGATGCCGATAGATAAGTGCTTTCTTTAGCTTTAATGCTCTGGCAACAAAATCTCGCGTTTGCCGACGTGGTTGGCGGTTGTGACAACCAGATTTTCTTCCATCTGTTCGACCAGACGCGCGGCCTTATTATACCCTATGCCCAGTTTGCGTTGGATATAAGAGGTCGAGCATTTGCGGTCTTTGGCCACGATCGCCACGGCTTGATCATAAAGGGAGTCGTCAGATCCGTCACCGCCCAGTCCCAAAACCGCGTCAATATCAGCCGCCGAATCGTCATCAGGTCCATCCACCACACCTGACATATAGACCGGGGGACCATAAGACTTCAGATGATTGACGATTTCTTCAACTTCTTCATCCGACACAAACGGACCATGAATACGGTTTATCCGACCACCGCCCGCCATGAACAACATATCGCCCATGCCCAACAATTGTTCGGCCCCTTGTTCGCCCAATATCGTGCGACTGTCGATTTTGCTGGTGACTTGGAACGAAATCCTAGTGGGGAAGTTGGCCTTGATCGTCCCTGTGATCACATCCACCGAAGGGCGCTGCGTTGCCATAATCAGATGAATTCCCGACGCCCGTGCCATCTGCGCGAGGCGTTGAATACAAGCCTCTATTTCCTTACCTGCAACCATCATCAAATCGGCCATCTCGTCAACGACAACCACAATATAGGGGATCGTGACAGGCAGAAACTCTTCCGTTTCAAAGATCGGCTCGCCCGTATCCTCGTCAAACCCAGTCTGAATGGTGCGGCGGAACATTTC
>CAWUUC010000117.1:0-8579 GCA_963924905.1 uncultured Paracoccaceae bacterium | reverse complement strand
CCCGCGCATTTCCAAAAGTGCTGGCATTGTCTTCTCCGAAAAATCCGCGCCCACCACATAGGGATTGGTGGGCGCGAAACTTTGATTACTTGATCTGATCAGCTGTATAATAGCCAGAGCCAACCAGCACTTCTTCATAGTTGCCGATATTTACAGAAACGGGCTCCAGCAAATAGGAAGGCACTACCTTGACGCCGTTATCATAGGTCGAGGTGTCGTTGATCTCTGGCGCGCCGCCCGACAACAAGGCATCGACCATCTTGACGGTCACACCTGCCAAGGTGCGGGTGTCTTTGAAAACGGTTGAATACTGCTCGCCCGCGATCATCGACTTAACCGATGGCACTTCGGCGTCTTGGCCTGTGACGATTGGCATTTTCAAATCGCCCGATCCGTAACCCACGCCCTTAACCGACGACAAGATACCGATCGACAAACCGTCATAAGGCGACAGCGCGCCATTCAAAACCTTATCGCCATAGTTGGCCGACAACAGGTTATCCATACGCGATTGTGCCACAGCACCATCCCAACGCAGCGTGCCGACAACGTCCATACCCGTTTGGCCGGAACCAATGGCGATATCGCCCGCATCGATCATAGGCTGCAGAACCGACATTGCGCCGTTATAGAAGAAGAACGCGTTGTTGTCGTCTGGACTGCCGCCAAACAATTCAACATTCCAGGGTTTGGTGTCTGGGAAGCGCTCTTTCAGGCCTGCAACCAATGATTCCGCTTGTTGAACGCCGACCTTAAAGTTGTCGAATGTGGCGTAGTAATCAACATTGCCAGAATCGCGGATCAGGCGGTCATAAGCAATCACTTTGATCCCCGAAGCAGCGGCATTGTCCAAGGCGTTTGACAAGGTTGTGCCGTCGATCGCAGCGATCACCAGAACCTTGACGCCTTTGGTGATCATGTTTTCGATCTGCGCCAATTGGTTTGGAATGTCATCCTCTGCATATTGCAGATCGGTGGCATAGCCAGCTTCGGTGAATTGTTTCACCATCGAATCGCCATCCGAAATCCAACGGGCCGATGATTTGGTGGGCATGGAAATGCCGATGGTGCCTTTGTCTTGTGCAAAAGCGGGTGCGCCGATCATAGATGCAGCAACGCCCAGCGCCAAAAGCGCGCGTCTGGATAGTGTCATGGTTCCTCCCATTGTCGCGGCAACGCGACTGACAATTTCTCCCAAGGGTCTATTGCCCCAAGGTAACGGAAGGCTTGTCAGATCACGATATATCGGTCAAATCATGTTTAAGTATTTATATATATCGGAAATGGTATGCTTAAGCCACTGCATCAAAATACACTTGTGACCAAAGGACTAAAGTTGACACATTTGCGGATGCTGGCCGCCTTTGCGGAAACGGCGCAAATTGGCATGGCGGCGGATTACTTGGGCATCACACAGCCCGCCGCCTCTCGTCTGTTGGCCGAGGTGGAACGGATTTGCGGTCAAAAAATGCACAGTCGGTCAGGTCGTGGCGTAGAATTGACCGAGGTCGGTCAAGTTTTGGCGGCAAGGGCCGGCCGTATTCTGACTGAAATGCGCGACGCCGCCCGCGAGATTGACGATTTCGCCAAAGGCAGCACGGGCCATGTCAGCATCGGCGCGGTAACGGCCCCCGCACTGGATCTGATTTTGCCAACAATCCGCGAGGCACGGTTGTCTTACCCCGATATTCAAATTGATGTCAGCGTCACCAGTTCCGATATCTTGTTTGATCAATTGTTGGCAGGCAAATTGGACTTTGCGATTTGCCGTGTCCCCGAAGGTGGAGATCCAAGACTGGTCGATCGCCATGAAATCACCCACGAGCCGATCACCTTTGTCGCCCGCAAAGATCATCCTTTGGCAAAGCAAGATCATGTCACCATCCAAAATATGCTGACCTATGATTGGGTGCTGCCCAATGCCAGTATTCCGCTGTCCCATAGTGTGCTGAGCTTTGTTGCAGCCGCTGGACACGAGCCCCCGCGCCAAAGACTGACAACAGGATCATTTTTGCTGACTTTGGCGATGTTGCAGCAATCGAATGCGATTGCCCCCCTGTCAAGCGCGGTTGCAGATCAATTCGCCGCGGGCCAAGACACGGCGCTGGCACGACTGAACACTGGGCTAAATATACGGGTCAGCCCCTACAGTTTAATGACCCGCAAAGATGCCCTTTTGCCACGTGCGGTGCAAACAATTCTGGCGGTATTTCAGCAGATTTTGGTGCGCCAACCAGACACTAAATCAGTCGAATGACACTGTTTTCAAGGACGCGAATAAGATCAGTTTGGCCGCGAAGATCCATTTTTGAATAGATTTGTTTGGAATAATTGCGCGCTGTTTCCAATGTCAAACCCAGCGTCTCCGCCGCCTCGGCAATGCTAAGTCCATCGGCAAGTTTTAGGGCAAAGCGCGCCTCAGATCGGGTGATATGCGCCATTTCAGCCAAGGTTTCATGCCCTTTGGCAGCAAGGCGATGCGACAAGCGCACAAAGACCGTGGCCAAAGCGTCCCGATCATGTCCTTGATAGGGCTTAATAAGGATCTCAACGTCATCAAATCGCCAAGCGACAGGGCGCAGATTTTGACGGGTTTCATAGGCATTCAATGTCTGCAGCATTGTTTTGCCTGCAGGACCCATCATCGTCAAACGTCCACCGATTTGACCCAAAACAGTGTCTAAACCGTGCAAAATATCTGGGGTACTTGCGGCCAGAATAATGCCTGCCGCACCAAGCGTCAGCCAGCCTAGGCGCAATGGATCAAGGACTGCCTGGCTTACCGCGATAGCATCAGCTTGGCGGCATTGCTGCAAATATGCTGCCGCTGCCACGCCCAAATGCGGGCCAAGACCCGAAATAAGGGCTGTTATGGTCGCTGGAAAATCACCAGACCTGCGCCCCAAAAAAAGCCATGCATCCCCCCCTCCATCAGCACGGGTTCTGATCACACGAAAATAGGGCAAGTCAGGGTGGCCCGACAATTCGTCCGACGCATAAACCCGTTGATATCGCAACCGCTGCAAAACATCAGCGGCAAAAGGGATCTTGGAGAGCGCCGGCTGTGCCGCCGAATAAATTCCCGTTGCCGCATCACTTTCAGCGGGCAAAACGAAGATTGCGGATTGGGTCGCGTGGGCGCGATCATTAAGGCGCAAAAACAGACTTTGCCATGGGTCGGCCGACCAAGCCCCCCGATATAGATCGATCAAAATATCCGAATCTTCCAGCCGCATATTTTCAAAATATCACAAATACCTCCCATATGGGAGGATATTTTTTACATGGCACGACTATGAAGGCGCAAATGATAAAAGGGATTCCCAATGGCAATTCAAAACCTAACACATTTGCGCCGTCTTGAGGCCGAAAGCATCCACATCATGCGCGAAGTTGTGGCCGAGGCAGATAAGCCCGTCATGCTATACAGCGTGGGCAAAGACAGCGCCGTGATGTTGCATCTGGCGAAAAAAGCGTTCTTTCCATCGCCGCCGCCCTTTCCTTTGCTGCACGTCGACACCACTTGGAAATTCCGCGCCATGTATGATCTGCGCGCCAAGGCGGCAAATGACGCAGGCATGGAGTTGCTTATCCACCAAAACCCCGAAGCACTGGAAAAGGGCATCAACCCCTTTGATCACGGGCCGCTTCATACCGATATGTGGAAAACCGAAGGACTAAAACAAGCGTTAGACCTGCACGGATTTGATGCGGCCTTTGGTGGTGCGCGCCGCGATGAGGAAAAATCTCGCGCCAAAGAACGGGTGTTTTCATTCCGCACCGCCAACCACCGCTGGGACCCCAAAAGCCAACGGCCAGAACTGTGGCATCTCTATAACGCACGCAAAGCCAAGGGCGAATCGATGCGTGTTTTTCCAATTTCAAATTGGACGGAACTGGATATTTGGCAATATATCCACCTGGAGGGCATAGAAATTGTGCCTTTGTATTTCGCCGCCCCACGCCCAACGGTCGAACGCGATGGGCTAATTTTGATGGTCGATGATAATCGTTTTCTGCTGAATGACGGCGAAGTGCCGCAAATGCGGTCAGTGCGGTTTCGAACGCTGGGCTGCTATCCGCTGACGGGTGCTGTCGAAAGCACCGCCACAACCCTGCCCGAAGTGATCCAAGAAATGTTGCTGACCACAACTTCGGAACGCCAAGGCCGCGCGATCGACAAAGATCAAGCCGCCTCGATGGAAAAGAAGAAACAAGAGGGATATTTCTAATGTCCGAGATTTATAAAACAGACGATTTGATCGCCCAAGATATCGACGCCTATCTGGAACTGCATCAGCACAAAACCATGTTGCGGTTTATCACCTGCGGATCCGTGGATGATGGGAAATCAACCCTGATTGGCCGTTTGCTGTATGACAGCAAAATGATCTTTGAAGACCAGCTTGCCGCACTTGAGGCGGATAGCAAAAAGGTCGGGACCCAAGGACAAGAGATTGATTTTGCCCTGCTGGTCGATGGTCTGGCCGCTGAACGCGAGCAGGGCATCACCATCGATGTCGCTTACCGATTTTTTGCCACCGAAAAACGCAAATTCATCGTGGCCGACACGCCCGGACATGAACAATATACCCGCAATATGGTGACAGGGGCATCCACGGCAGATTTGGCAATCATTTTGATTGATGCGCGCAAAGGTGTGCTGACCCAAACACGGCGTCACAGCTATTTGGCGCATTTGATTGGCATCAAGAATATCGTGCTGGCGGTCAATAAAATGGATTTGGTCGGCTATGATGAGGCGGTGTTTCACCAAATCGTTGTCGATTATACAGAATTTGCCAACAGCATCGGGATCAAGACCTTTACCTCTATGCCGATTTCCGGGTTTAAGGGCGATAATATCACTGCCAACAGCGACAACATGCCATGGTACCGAGGCCCTGCCTTGTTGCCACTTTTGGAAACGGTCGAGGTGGACAGCACCTCTGATCAATCCAAACCTTTTCGTATGCCCGTCCAATGGGTGAACCGCCCCAATTTGGATTTTCGCGGCTTTTCTGGTTTGATCAGCAGCGGTGCCATTCGACCGAACGACGAGGTGCGGGTTCTGCCATCGGGCAAAACATCCACGATCAGCCGAATAGTGACGCTGGATGGCGATTTGGATGTGGCGGTTGCTGGTCAATCAGTCACCTTGTGCTTTGCAGATGAAATTGACTGTTCGCGCGGACAAGTGATCACAATTGCCGACGCCCCGACCGAGGTGTCCGATCAGTTCGAAACCACGATCGTCTGGATGGACGAACATGATATGCTGCCAGGTCGGCCTTATTGGCTGAAAATGGGATCCATGACAGTTTCTGCCACGGTGGGCCAACCAAAGTATCAGGTGAACGTCAACACAATGGAACATCTGGCAGCAAAAACGCTGGACCTGAATTCGATCGGCGTGGCCAATATCACAACCGACCGCGCAATTCCATTCGAACCCTATGCCGCAAACCGCGACCTAGGGGGATTCATCTTGATCGACAAGATGACCAATGCCACCGTTGCTGCAGGAATGATCCATTTTTCATTGCGGCGGGCCCAGAATATCCATTGGCAGGCCACCGATGTGACACGCGACCACCATGCGGCCATGAAAAATCAAAAACCTGCCGTGTTATGGCTGACCGGACTGTCAGGCGCTGGGAAATCGACGATCGCCAATATTGTTGAACGCAAATTGGCAAGGATGAACCGTCACACATTCTTGCTGGACGGTGACAATGTACGCCACGGATTGAACAAAGATCTTGGTTTTACCGATGGGGACCGCGTCGAAAACATTCGTCGTGTGGGCGAAGTGGCCAAGCTGATGACCGATGCGGGTTTGATCGTGATTACTGCCTTTATTTCACCGTTTCGTGCTGAACGCGATATGGTGCGATCCATGATGCAGCCCGGTGAATTCGTCGAGGTCTATATCGACACCACATTGGACGAGGCTGAAAAACGCGACGTCAAAGGCCTTTATAAAAAGGCACGTGCGGGGCAGTTGAAAAACTTTACAGGAATTGATTCGCCCTATGAGTCGCCAGAAAACGCAGAAATCCGCATTGATACGACGCAGATGACAGCCGATCAGGCGGCAGATGTGATCATCGCCTATTTGATTCCTTAAAAAAATCGCCTGCAAGTTGCCTTGCAGGCGATTTTTTTTATCACTCATGAAAAAGGGTGGCAGATTTCTCTGCCGCCTTTTTCGTTAATCCAGTTGGATTATACGTTTGTTGCAGCAACAGCCAAAGCAACCAACAACAACAATGGAACAACCAAGCCAGCGCCCGACGAAGAGGCCTTAGCAACGGTTTCTATTTCCATCATTGGTTCAGCAGCGCCGCCAGCGAAAGCGGAGGTTGCAGCAACCGACAAAGCAGCAGCAAGAGCGATCTTTTTCATAATGTATCTCCAGATTTCAGCATGTCACCGATTTTGCAGAGGCGACGACACGCACCCAAGACTATTCCTCGTAGATCACCATTACCTTGTCATACTAGCACAAAGCAATGGTGATCGCGATCAAATGCCTTAGTTGCGCCATCTTGTCGTCAAATTAGCAACACTTGTGTGCCAACCTTTGCTAAATTGAATAGTTCTTGTATATGCTCATTATACAGACCGATGCAGCCATTCGATGAACGGCGTCCAATCTTGCGCGTATCATGGGTTCCATGGATGCGATAATACTGCCAACTCAGATATAAAGCATGGGTTCCCAAGGGGTTTTCGGGCGCGCCGCCTTCGACAACATCAGGCCAATCAGGGTGGCGCAATTTCATCGCCGGTGTCGGCCGCCACGACGGGGCCACAACTTTTTGCGTCACAGATGTGCTGCCTTTGCGCGTCAACTCATCCGAAAGTGGAACCGAGGTCGGATAAAGCCGATAAATCGATTGATCGTCAGACCAATAATGCAACGCCCGCGAGGTGATATCGACAAGAATGGCTCCGTTTCGTGTATCGGCGAAATAGTTTTGCCAGTTCAGCATGCGAAAACTAGAGATATTGTTGCGTGCCGCCGTGTTTCGGGATTCCATTTCCGTGGTATTGTCTGGAAAGACAGATTGACCATAGGCGGGCATGGTCGCGCTGGCCAAAGCGGACGCACCAAACCCCAACACGCCGCGCCGTGACAAGGTCAATTTTTTGTCAACGGTCATGCGTTGATCTCCTTTTGCTGCTCTGGGAGGAAACTAGCAGATTTGGCCCTGAATCGCAATTCACGCCTTTGTGGATAGGCGTAAACCCCACCGATATGTTTGTATCCAATCCAAAGACGCGTTAAACACGCGCAGTGAATTGTCATGGGTGGAAATTATGAACAGACGGACGGTCCTCGGCGCAGGTATAGCCGCCCTTGCTCTTTCAGCCTGTAACACCAATCGTGGACCAGCTTTTGCCGCAAATCGCAGCAGTGGCGGCGCGCAGGTCTATCGAATCACCCCTACGTTGGAACAACGGATCCCTTTTCGCGTATTGGATGCGATAAACGCCGTCCGTGGCGCGCAATCTTTACAACCTGTCGCCTTTGATGCGGCTCTGGACGCGGCGGCCCTGACCCATTCGCGCGATATGTCGGTGCAAAACCGACCTTGGCATTTCGGGTCAGACGGATCATCACCTTTGCTCCGTGTGCAACGGATTGGATACACAGGGGTATTTTTGGGCGAATTGATCTCTGAAACATTTGAGACAGAGATTGAAACCCTATCCGCTTGGATGCAAGATCCGAACACGCGGTCAGTTATCCTTGATCCCAGCGCACGCCATATCGGCTTTGCGTGGTTTCAAGAAGAAAATGGCAAAATATGGTGGACCTTGCTCACGGGCGGCTGATGTCAGCCTGTTAGGGATAGATGAAAATTGGCGTGCCAGGTTTGATCATGGCATAGATTTCTTCAATCTGCTGATCTGTGACAGCAATACAGCCCGCGGTCCAATCCTTACCCTTGGGGCGATCTCTTGGCCCGCCGTGGATAAATATATCGCCACCAGGTTTTTTGCCCTGTTCTGCAGCAAAAGCACGATCTGTTGCATTGGGATAGCTGATGCCCAAGGACAGATGATAACTGGAATTTGGATTTTTGTGCGTGATGTAATAGGCCCCTTCTGGGGTTTTGCCATCACCTTCAAACTGCTTATGGCCAATTGGATTTCCACCCAACCGAATTCGATAGGTTTTCACCACCGTTTCACCGCTTAGCAAATACATTTTGCGATCTGACTTGTGCACTTGGATCGATGTCACGTCCAAACCTTCATAGGTCTTGAACTTGGAACAAGCGACCTGCGTCAGCCCGATCAAAACAATCAAAATTACCCGTAGTATCGCCATGATTTGCCTGCCGTTTTTTTTCTTTTTTGCCCATATCGAAATCTAAGGCATCTGGCTAGATATCCTATTGGAACTTTGAAAACCGCGCCACTATTTCCACATGATGCGACCAGCGAAATTGATCCACAACCTGCACCCAATCCAGGTGATAGCCGCCTGAAATCAATATCTTAGCGTCTCGCGCAAAAGTGATCGGGTTACAAGAGACAGAGGCGATTACAGGGACATCAGATGT
>CAWUUC010000116.1:0-6674 GCA_963924905.1 uncultured Paracoccaceae bacterium | reverse complement strand
GGGAATTTCTGGCCCAAGAATGGGGGAAAATGTCATTCAACATCCAATCCGATAAAGCCGCCCGATTGGCGCGCCCAGAACTGTGCATACAGCCCACCTTGCGCCAAAAGCGCCTGATGTGTGCCAATTTCCGCAATTTTTCCTTCATCCAGCACAAGAATGCGGTCCATCGCGGCAATGGTCGACAAGCGATGCGCGATCGCAATCACGGTTTTGCCCTGCATCACACCGAAAAGGGCGTCTTGAATGCTGGCCTCGGCCTCTGAATCCAAGGCCGATGTGGCCTCATCCAAAATCAGGATCGGCGCGTCTTTTAGAATGACCCGCGCAAGGGCGATGCGCTGGCGCTGACCCCCCGACAGTTTCACTCCCCGCTCGCCCACATGGGCGTTATAACCGCGACGACCCTCTGGGTCTTCTAGGGTTTGGATAAATTCATGGGCATCTGCCTGCTTGGCAGCCAAGATCATCTGATCTTCGCTGGCATCTGGACGGCCATAAAGGATGTTGTCGCGCACCGAACGATGCATCAGGCTGCTGTCTTGTTGGACCATGCCGATATGGCGGCGCAGGCTGTCTTGTTGCACCTGTGCGATATCTTGACCGTCAATCAAAATGCGCCCTGCCTCGGCGTCATAAAACCGCAAAATCAGCTTGACTAGGGTCGATTTCCCCGCGCCCGACCGCCCCACAACGCCCAGCTTTTCCCCCGCTTTGATCGTCAAAGACAAACGCTGCAGCCCGCCCGATCCGCGCCCATAATGATGGGAGACTTGATCCAAAACGATCTCACCTTTTGCAAAGTCCATCGTCTTGGCATCTATGGAATCGACCAGAGCAATGGGATGGGTGATGGTTTCCATCCCCTCTTGAACGGTACCAAGGTTTTGCACCAAATTGGTCGTGGCCCACATGATCCAATAGGTCATGTTGTTCAGCCGCAGCACCAGCGTGACTGCCACGGCCACCGTGCCAACACTGGCTAAACCGTGAAACCACAACCACATCGCCCAACCTGTGACAGAAACAATCAGCATGCCGTTCAGCGTCGTGAGCATAACGTCCATTTTGGTCACAATACGCATTTCAGTCATAAAGGTCTGGCGCGCGTGTTCGATTGATTCTTTGCCATAGGCCAATTCTTGTTCGTGATGGGCGAACAATTTGACGGAATGAATATTGGAATAGGCGTCTACCACGCGGCCCGTGACCTTTGATCGCGCCTCTGACGCCGCCTGTGACGCAGGGCCCGCGCGCCGCACCGTCCAGCGCATCAAGGCAACATAACCAATGAACCAAACGAGCAGCGGCAACATCAGGCGCGGATCGGCCTGACCCAACAATATTGCCGTGCCAACCAAGGTTGTCGCGGCAAAGGCAATCGCGTCAAAGGTTTGGAACACCGCCTCGCCCGCCGCAGGGGGCGCTTGCATCACGCGATTTGCAATACGCCCTGCAAAGTCGCCCTCAAACCAACCAACGGGTTGACGCAGGACATGGGCGTGGGCGCGCCAACGCATCATCGTGCCAAAATTCGGCATGATGGTATTGTGCAAAATCGCGACACCCACGGCGCCAATCGCGGGTTTCGCGACCAAAACGCCAAGCGCCAGCAAAACGATCTCTACCCAATGGGCGGCCCAAACAGCTTGGGGCGTGCCGGTGGTAAGCACATCGACAATCCGGCCAAGATACCAAATCAGCCCAACATCAATGACCGAATTGGCAACCGCAACGACGGCTGCAACCGCAAACACCTTGCTAAATGGCAAAATATATTCGCGCAGAAACGGCCACAACTGGCGCGGTGGCGTATCGGACGGGGTGTAGGCGGCGTAAGGGTCGACAAGCCCTTCAAAAAATTTGAACATACTGGCCTCGGTTTGTTGGGATGGCTATAGTCCAAACCACGCCACAAGAAAACCTATGACAGCAATTCTGCGCGAGTCAGGGTCAAATCAGATTGCAGCCAACGCTGTTGCAACAGTTTCAGATGTTTTCCTAAAGCGGGACCAGACAGATCAGGCATAAAATCTGCTGCTGAGATAGGGAATTTTGCTATGGTACCACGGTGGATATCATCTTGCCAATTTTCTGGCAAAGCCGCTGAAAACAACGCCGCGCGCAGATACAGGATGTCACCTGCCATATCTGTCCCATGGCACCACCCCAAGGCCGCAGCGGTCTTGGTGGACGCCATGTCATCACGCAGTTGGTGGTAGGTGGCATTTTCAACCCGCGACAGACGCAAAGCATCTTGAACATTGCCACCCGCCAAAATCGCCAGTCGCGCCAACCACGACCGTGGCGCGCCACCTTCCAAATGCACCAAAGGCGCAATGAATTTTGGGTCAGACCCGGGCAAAATCCGCATCAAAACGCCCGTTTGCGCCATAACATTCACGGCAGGTGCAGGATCAAGCGCGCCCAACAGTTTACGCATTTCATTGCCGATACGTTCTGTCGAAAGCGTCTCTAATCCTGCCAAATTCGATGAAATTGCAGCCAAAACATCCGCATCAAAACCATCGTTTGGATCAGCGTAAATGGCATGAAATCGAAAATATCGCAGAATTCGTAGATAATCTTCGGTTATGCGGGTATCGGGGTTGCCCACAAACCGCAAACGCCGCGCCACCAAGTCAGGCAGACCGTTCAATGGATCAACCAACAAACCAGAGGCCGTGGCATAAAGTGAGTTCATCGTGAAATCACGCCGCGCTGCATCCTCGGCTATATTTTGCGAAAAGATCACCTTTGCGTGACGGCCATCTGTTTCGATGTCGCGACGAAAGGTCGTCACCTCATAGCTGCCAGTATCGGTTAAAGCAGTTACTGTTCCATGCAAAATGCCTGTTGGAACCGTGCGTAGCCCAGCGCTGTGCAAGGTGGCTATGACATCTTCGGGTGTTGCATCGGTGGCGATATCGACGTCAGAAATGGGCATTTCCATAAGCGCATTTCGCACCGAACCGCCGACAAAAAGCGCCTGAAAACCTGCCGCAGAAAGTGCGCGCAAGATGGTCTGTGCGCCCAAGGCCGTTATCCAATCGCCGTGGATATTCATGGCTGCATCCGCTGGGCAAGACCGCGCAATATCCGCGCCGTGGCCCCCCAAATGTAATAGGGTCCATAAGGAAGCACAAAAAAGCTGCGCTTTTGCCCGCCCCAAAATCGCGATTCTATGCGGTATTGATCCAAATCCAATACATGATGCATCGGAACGGTAAACACCTCTGCCACCTCATCAGGGGCTGGTTTTGGATCAAATGCGTCTCTAACAAGGCCAAAAATAGGTGTGATCTGATAGGCAGTGACGGTTTCATGTGGCGCAAGCTCCCCACAGATGTCCACCGCATTGGGGGGAAGCGCGATTTCCTCCCAAGCCTCGCGCAGGGCAGCGGCACTGGCTGAGGCATCTTCTGCATCAAACTTGCCCCCCGGAAAAGCGATTTGCCCTGGGTGGTGTTTCAGGTGAGAAGCACGTTTGGTCAAAATCAATGCAGGTTGTGGACCTGCCAAGGACACCGCCACCAAAACTGCCGCGGGCTTTAACACGCGGTCACTTTGGCGGGCGTCGGGATTTAGGTCAAAATCCGAAGACGCCACCCAAGGGCGACGCAAGGCCGCAGTGAAATGATCGCGGTCAAACCGCATCATCCGTTGCTTTCTTTGCCTCAAACCCCAAAGTGGCGGGGTCAAATTCGTAATGTTTACCGCAAAATTGGCAATCTGCAGTCACAACCCCCGCATCAGTGGTCATCGTTTTGATATCTTTTGCCGAATAGATCGACATCGCCTGTTCGACCTTTGCAGCAGAGCAAGAGCAGCCAAATTGCACAGCTTGTGCATCAAATGCGCGGGGGCCTTCCTCGTGAAACAGGCGCACCAAAAGATCGGTTGGCTGAACAGTCGGGCCGATCAGTTCAATTTCTTCGACAGTATCCAGTAAAATATTCGCGCGGGTCCAATTTTCAGCCTCGGCACCACCCAAAATATCAGCATGGGACAACAGACCGCCTTCACCTGTCCCCGCCTCGGCCGCGACAGAGCCGCCAACTGGGGGCATATGTTGCAACATCACGCCCCCCGCCCGCCATTGCTCGGCCTGACCAGGCATAATGCTTTTCCCAAAGGTGACGGCAAAACGGGTTGGAATCTGTTCAGATTGCGCGAAATAGGTTTGGGCGCAGTCAGACAGAGATTTGCCCGCAATGGGCGTAAAGCCCTGATACGGTGCCATATCCGCACCTTGATCAATCATTACGGCAAAATAGCCCTCGCCAATTTGACTAAACGGCGTTGCGCCATGATCTAACCGATCCTTGTCATAACTGGCATAGGCACGGATTTGCGCGGGTTGGCCGTCTTCACTCGGGCCATAATAATCGGTGGCGATCAGGCGCGCTGGCCCCTTACCACGAATTTGCAGCGATAATTTCCAGCGCAATTTGACCGATTGCCCGATCAGCGCGGTCAAAACGGCGGCTTCGGCGACCAGTGCCTCGATGACGGGGGGATAATCGTGCTGACCCAAAATGCGGTCCAACGCGCCATCCAACCGCGCAACGCGACCACGAATATCGGACAAATCCAACTGAAACGGCAAAACCGTGTCATCCCAAGAAATGGTGTTTTCGTCTGTCATCGCGCTATGGGCCATCTGAGATTCCTATTGCTGCCAAATCAGCATCCCGCGCATATATAGCCTAACAGTCACAGGACCAAGGGGGCGTGATGATCAAAAGATATGGGCAAACACCCAAACCGCAAATGGCCTATAGACGCAGACCGGGGGTTTACGCCGTCCTTTATGATGGGGCTTCGGTATTGCTCACACATCAAGCGAGCCCGATCCCCGAATTTCAACTGCCTGGCGGCGGTATTGATCGCGGCGAAAATCCCATAGCTGCGCTGCACCGCGAAGTGATGGAGGAAACTGGCTGGCACATCGGCAATCTGCGCCGCATCGGCACCTATCGGCGGTTCGTCTTTATGCCCGAATACGACATGAACGCCGAAAAGATTTGCACAATCTATTTTGCGCGGCCCGTTTTGCGGATGGGGCCGCCGACCGAAGCGGGTCATACGGCCGTTTGGACCGATCCAAAATCAGCGCTAGACCTGTTGGACAATCAAGGTGATCGCGCCATGTTGTGCAAAGCATTTGGCTATAGATCACCGCGATAATCCAAAATGACGCCCGAAATATCGTCGGCAAAATCACTGCTATCTGCAAAATTTTGAAGATCCCAAATCAACGCCTCTAACAAATCAGGGCTGGACAGTCTTGCGTTGTTTTTCAAGATTTTTTCCAAACCTTGCGCGCCCAATTCACGGCCCAAACCGTCGCTACATTCGGTCACGCCATCCGAAAGCAAAAACAAACGATCCCCAGAAACCAACTGAAACGCGGTTTCTTCAAAATCGGCATCCGAAATAAGCCCTATGGGCAAGCCGCCAAATCCCAAGGGCTGAATGCGACCATCGCGGCCTATGATAACAGGGTGCGGATGCCCCGCTTGAACGAGCCGTCCGGCACCTGTGGTCAAATCAAACTCGACATAGATCATCGTAAAATACTGCTCGACCTGCATATCGTCCAACATCAGACGGTTCAGCCGTGCCGCCAGTTCTGCAGGCGGCCAGGCATCTTGTTGGCCATTTTGCAATCTGAGCGCGATATTTTGTTCAGGCGACGCGCCCGATAACAACCCCGCCAACCGCGCCGTCATCATGGCCGAGGCCACACCATGCCCCGATACATCAATCGAAAAAAGACCAATCCGCCCCGCATCAATTTGAAAACTGCCGACCAAATCACCGCCAACATGGCCAGACGGATGCAACATAAAGGCGGCTTGAGCGGGGCCAAAATCCCGCCATCGGTCCCGCAACAAGGTCTGTTGCAGCTTACGGGCCTCTATCAAGTCGCGGTCCAGCGAATCATAAACCTTTTGTAATTCTTGCAACGTCGACAAAACCAGATTGTTCTTGTCGACCAATTCTTCTTGCATCTGCAAAATCCGTTCGCCCGACCGCAACCGCGCCCGCAACTCGTCTGAATTGACCGGTTTGGTTACGAAATCATCAGCGCCATTTTCCAAACCGTTCGCGATTTCCGCCTTTTCAGATTTCGATGTCAGCAAAATGAAATAGCCATAGCTTTCGCGGGGTAAGGCGCGAAATGCTTGACAAAATGCCAACCCATCCATTCCAGGCATCATCCAATCAGACAAAATAATTTCGAACTGTTGTTTTTTGCACAACGCCAACGCTTGATCGCCTGTCCCCGCCTCGGTCACGTCATAGCCCCAACGAATCAGCTGCAAGGCGACCAATTTGCGCTGGGCTGCGCTGTCATCCACAACCAAAACACGGCGCGGCACAAAGGCGCTGGGCCTTAGTGTTTTGGGTTTTGTATCGATGTTCAGCACAAGTTTCTCCGATCTAAGCAACCTATAGTTTTGTTGACTTGGGTTAAGATGCGGTGAAGGTTCAAATTCGTGCTTTTTTCCCAAAAAAGAAACACCGACCGTTAAACTTAGGCAGGCAAGCTGCAATCTGAACCCCGTGAAAGAGGTGACGGATGATAGACTGGAACCGTGTCGGTGAATTGCGGGACGAAATCGGCGATGATGCCTTTGATGAGGTGGTCGCGCTGTTCTTGGATG
>CAWUUC010000115.1:0-2568 GCA_963924905.1 uncultured Paracoccaceae bacterium | reverse complement strand
CATCTATGAGGCGGGGGGTTTCCCCGTCGAGGTGCCAGTGTTTTCTGCCAGCGAATCGGCCTTTCGCCCCACGGCGATGATGTTTCGCAATCTGGCCGCGATGGCCGTCGAAGAGGCGATGCGCGGCCAACCCATGGATGGCTGTGTGTTGATGGTGGGTTGTGATAAGACCACGCCCAGCCTTTTGATGGCCGCCGCCAGCACCGATATTCCGTCGATTGTGGTGACTGGTGGGCCGATGCTGAACGGTTATTACAAAAATGAGCGCGTGGGCAGCGGGACGCATTTGTGGAAATTCTCGGCGGCAGTGGCGGCGGGAACCATGTCAAAGGAAGAATTTGTTGAGGCAGAGGCCTCGATGTCGCGCAGCCCTGGATCGTGCAATACGATGGGAACCGCCAGCACGATGGCCAGCATGGCCGAGGCGTTGGGCATGGCCCTGTCAGGCAATGCCGCAATTCCCGCCGTTGACAGTCGTCGCCGTGTGATGGCCCAAATGACGGGTCGGCGGATTGTTCAGATGGTCAAGGATGATCTGAAACCATCCGACGTGATGACCAAACAGGCGTTTGAAAACGCCATTCGCACCAATGCGGCGATTGGCGGATCCACCAATGCGGTGATCCATCTTTTGGCGATGGCGGGCCGTGTAGGGGTCGATTTGACGCTGGACGATTGGGATCGTTGTGGGCGCGATGTGCCAACGATTGTGAACCTTATGCCATCTGGCAAATACCTAATGGAAGAGTTTTTCTATGCGGGCGGTTTGCCTGTTGTCATCAAACGTCTGGGCGAGGCAGGGTTGTTGCACAAAGACGCGCTGACTGTGTCGGGCGAAACCGCTTGGGATCAGGTCAAAGACGTTCAAAACCATAATCCAGATGTAATTTTGCCCGCTGATAAGGCGCTGACGCAGTCGGGCGGGATAGTGGTCCTTAAAGGCAATCTTGCGCCCAAAGGGGCGGTGTTGAAACCATCCGCCGCGACGCCTGAATTGATGGTCCATCGTGGTCGCGCAGTCGTGTTTGAAAATATCGATGATTATAAGGCCAAGATCAATGACGAGGCACTGGATATCGATGAAACCTGCGTCATGGTTTTGAAAAACTGTGGGCCCAAGGGCTATCCTGGCATGGCCGAGGTGGGCAATATGGGTCTTCCGCCTAAGGTCTTGCGAAAAGGGATCACGGATATGGTCCGCATTTCGGACGCGCGAATGTCTGGCACAGCGTTTGGGACAGTCTGTCTGCACACCTCGCCCGAAGCGGCAGCGGGCGGGCCACTGGCGGTCGTACAAAATGGCGATATGATCGAATTAGATGTGCCAAACCGCCGTTTGCATCTGGATATATCCGATGCCGAATTGGCGGCGCGCTTGGCCAAGTGGGTGCCGCTGGATGATGGCCCTGCAAGCGGCTATGCGATGCTGCATCATCGTCATGTCATGGGGGCGGATACGGGTGCCGATTTGGATTTCCTAAAAGGCTGCCGTGGCAATCCAGTGGGTAAGGATTCGCATTGATGAAGATCGCACTTATTGGGATCGGAAAGATTGCGCTTGACCAACACGTGCCTGCAATCGCTGCCAGTTCAGAGTGGGAACTGGCGGCAACGGTCAGCCGATCGGGTCGGGTGGACGGTATTCCATCCTTTACCGATTTTGCCACGATGTTGGCTGAAAGGCCTGATATTGGCGTTGTATCACTGTGTATGCCGCCCATGCCGCGCTATGCCTATGCCGAGGCTGCCTTGCGCGCAGGTCGCCATGTCATGCTGGAAAAACCCCCTGGCGCCAGTTTAGCCGAGGTTTATGCCCTGCAATCTTTGGCCCGGGCGCACGGTCTTACGCTCTATACCACTTGGCACAGCCGTATGGCCCATGCGGTCGCACCCGCGCGGGCATGGCTGGCCGATACAACCGTCAACCGTGCCCATATCACTTGGCGCGAGGATGTTCGTAAATGGCACCCTGGCCAAGATTGGGTGTTTGAGGCGGGTGGTATGGGTGTCTTTGATCCCGGATCTAACGCGCTGTCGATTCTGACGCATATTCTGCCCCAGCCCGTCCATATGACCGCCGCCACCCTCGTTTTCCCTGAAAACCGTCACACGCCAATTGCGGCCAAATTGGTCTTTTCTGGCAATGTGAGTGCTGATTTTGATTGGCGTCAGCAGGGGCCACAGACATGGGACATTGAAATTGATACGCCCAAGGGCAAGTTGACCCTTCGAATGGGGGGGAATTTGCTGGAAATCGATGGCAAGCCTGTTTCGGGGGAAAATTCGATCATGGGGGAATATCCAGCCCTTTATGCGCGCATGACCGAATTGGTGACGGCCCGTTCCAGTGAGGTCGACCTTGCCCCAATGATCCATGTTGCGGATGCCCTGACCTTGGGTCACCGCGAGACAACGGACGCTTTTCACTTTTGATAAACCGCAGGAGATGACGATGACCACGGGACACCACCTGATTGCTGGCGCATGGGTTGCGGGCGATATGACATTCAAGTCTGGCGCAGGTGCGGCCTATGCGGTGGGAACCCCTGCCCATATTGATGCCGCCGC